>NZ_JAWLBP010000051.1:11743-13917 GCF_041687595.1 Guyparkeria sp.
CCCGGCATGATGCAGGGCTACGGGCCAAACGGTGGTTACGGCCCGGGCATGATGCAGGGTTACGGCCCCGGCATGATGCAAGGCTATGGGCCCGGCGCCGGTTACGGGCCGGACTGGAACACCCTCACCGACCGGCAACGCCAGCGCCTGCAGGACGTTCAGCGGGAGCACCAGGAAAGAAACTGGAAGCTTATGGAGCAGATGCAGGAAGAACAGCAACGCCTCTACCGCCTCAACCAGGCACCGAGGCCCGACTACGACGCGATCGAGAAATCGACACGTAACCTGAATGAGCTCCAGCAGAAGATGAACGAACGCCACATCCAGACGCGCAAGCAAATGCAGGAAGTCCTGGAAGGCGACGACTGATCGCATCCGCCGACAACCGGCACACGACGGAAGAAGCCGCCCCGAGGGGCGGCTTCACTTCGTTGGTACCGGGCAAAGGCAGAGATCATGTCAGGACAGGCCGCCGATCGTGCCGCTCGGCAACGCTTCACTGGCATGGGGCCGGTCGTCGACAAACTGCCTCGCGCCACACGGGGATCGCTGCGCCATCGTCACCCCGCGCCTCCCGAGCTTACCGGGGGCACATCGATCCGGGCACGAAAAGGCCCGGCACGCCTTCAGGCGCACCGGGCCGGTATCTCGGTCGCCCGCAGGTGCGGGCCGTCGGGTTGCGTCAGCCGGCCTTGGCCAGTGAACGGGCGTGCTCGACCGCGTCATCGAACACCGCGGTCTCGTACACGGTCTCCGGGTCCCCCGGGAAGGCCATTCGCCCGTTGGACGACCCCTTGCGCGGACGGGTAGTCGGCCGCTGGACCAGGTACATGCCGTCGGTTGCCTGCTCGACAGTGATCTTGCCGTTGCGGTAGAAGCCGCGTTCCGTGTCCATCTGTTCTGCCATTGCTGGTGTACCTCTCGGTTTGTCGACATGGCGCCGCCGAAACGGTCAGCGCATCGTCATGCACGGGGCGTACGCTGCCAATGCACGACCGGCCCCCGCACACCCACCTTAAGACAAACTCGGTCGGCGCGTTATCCCGGCGACCGGCGAAGATTCTCCGCTCCATGCCACGCGAACCGCGCCCGGTTGCGCTCTGCACGCCATTGACGCCCCGATGTGAGAGAGTTTTAATTCTTTGCGCCCTCGACAGGAAAGTCGTTCATGAACCAGGGAGTGGGCCCATGCTGCAACTGTCCCCCAGCCGCCACGCCAACGTCATCGCGGTCCTCGTCATCCTGCTGCTGGCCGCCGGATTCGGCGCCATCATGCTGGGCAAGTCGAAGATCAGCGCCGTCGGCGGACCCATGACCATCGCGGCCGACCCCGAGGGAAACTTCCACTTCCACGCCGGCGATTTTCTCTACGCTGTCACCGCCGAGGGCGAGGTCACGCATCGGGCCGACCTGGCCTCGCTGGGCCTCGGAGACCGGATCACCGACATGCAGGTCAGCGGCGCGTTCCTGCTGGTCGGGGATGCCGACACCGGGGCGATCGTCTGGTGTGCGCGGGATCTCTCCGGCTGCTCCCGGCGAACGCCCCTGCCGGAGATCAGCCGCAGCAACGTCTTCCATTTCCACCACGATGCGACAAGCGACCGACTGTTCCTCGTCAGCGGCGACCGGATTCACGTGATCGGAACCGACGGGCGGCACGTCCGGCAACTGTCCGTCCCCGACGGGCTGGACCATCCGAACACCATCCGGGCCGGTCGCGACGGCACACTGGTGATCGCGGACACCAACGGCCACCGCATCGTGGCGATCGATCCCGACGAGACGTCCCCCTCGCCGGTCCTGGCGTTCCGGACCGACATCGGGGACGGTCGACCGGATCGCAACTGGCCCGTGGCCGCCGTGCAGGACGGCGACGGCCTCGTCTGGATGCTCAATACCAACGGCATGCTTGCCGACGGCGATCTGCTGCTCGTCGATCCGGACCGCCCCAGCGGGCGTCGGCTCGGGTTGCCAGAGAACGCCGACCCGCATTCGCTGGCCGTCGTGCCGGGGGGCGTACTGGTGACCGACCCGGCCGGTCCGGCCATCCTCCGGGCCGGGCCGGACTCGGACCGGGCGGAGCGACTGGCACACCCGACGCTGGATGCCGTGTTCACCCCCCTCATCGAGACACGCGAAGGCTGGCTCCGGTGGGTCTCGGCAGGATGGCTTCT
>NZ_JAWLBP010000052.1:0-13601 GCF_041687595.1 Guyparkeria sp.
TTTTCGATGCGCTCTTTAATCAGACTGCTGATTTCAGACGGGTTGATCATGGAAGATCTCCTTAGCGACTCATTTGTACGGCAAGATGCTCGAGCTCTCCGCGCATCGAACCGTCGATGACCAGGTCACCGGCGCGGATGATCGCGCCGCCGACAAGGTCCTCATCGACGGTAATTTCGAGCTCTACGGTGCGATCGAGTCGCTTGCCGAGCGCTGTTTTGATTTGGTTCGACTGCTCGTCGGTCAGGGGCTTGGCCGAGACGACCGAGGCCACGACGCGCCGCTCCGCTTCGGCACGAAGCTTCTCGAACTCCGCGGCGATCTCGGGCAGCAGGTCGAGGCGATCGCGTTCACCGAGCAGACGCACGAGGTTGAGCGCCTTCTCGTCGACGGCGTCCTCGACCACCTTGACGAAGCCGGCGAGCCGGTCGTTACGGGAGCGCGCCTCGTCGCCCAGAAACGCGACCATGTCGGCGTTCTGCGCAACGGCAGACAGCCCGGCAAGCGTCTCGGACCAGTGCTTGGCCTGCGCGTTGTCCGCGCAGAGGTCGTGCACTGCCTTCGCGTACGAGATGGCGACTGTGGTGTGGTCAGACATGAGGCCTCCGCTTTCGTTAGATCCGAGCGATCAGATCTGAGATCGCGGATTCATGGTCCTTGTCCGTCACCTCGCGCTTGAGAATGCGCTCGGCGCCGGTAGCGGCCACGTCGGCAACCTGGGCACGGAGCTCTTCCTTGGCGCGATTGACCTCGCGGTCGATCTCGGCGTTGGCCTGGGCGACGATGCGCTCGGCCTCGGTCTTGGCGTTGTTACGCGCCTCTTCCAGGATCTGGTTCGAACGGGAGTTCGCCTGGGCGATGATGTCGTTCGCCTTGTCCTTGGCCTCGCGCAGCAGCTCGCTCGAGCGCTCCTGGGCCAGTTTCAGCTCGTGCTTGCCGCGCTCGGAAGCGGACAGGCCGTCAGCAATCTTCTTGCGACGCGCTTCCATCAGGGCAGAAAGCGGCGCCCACAGATATTTGTTGACCAGCCAGATCATCAGCACGAAGGCGATCAGCTGAGCAACCAGTGTGATCGAAATACTCACAATGTCCCCTCGCGTATATACGGATTGGGTTTCCGGTCAGCATGACGCGGCGGGACAGCCCGCCGCGAAAGCCAGATCGTTGTCACGAAGGACGCGATTTAGAGAGCGCCGATCGCGGAGGTCAGGGCGCCGACGAACGGGTTGGCGAACAGGAACCACATGGCGAACGCGAGGATGATGAACGGGAAGGATTCCATCAGACCGGCGAAGATGAACATGTTGGTCATCAGCTGCGGACGCATTTCCGGCTGACGAGCGATGCCCTCGAGGGTCTTGGAACAGATCAGGCCCCAGCCGATGGCCGAACCCAGACCGGCGGCAGCGAGGATCACACCAACGCCAACAGCAGTGTAAGCGTAGATCGTGGCGAGCATATCAGGGGTCATAGCGTCTTCTCCTAATCAAGAAAAACAAAGGGTCAAAGGAAACTTGTCCGATGCATCAGTGATCGTCGGTATGGGCCATGCCGATGTAGACGATCGTGAGCACCATGAAGATGAAGGCCTGCAGCGTGATGATCAGGATGTGGAAGGCGATCCACGCCATGTCCAGCACGACCTGCAGCGGGAACCAGATGAGCAGGCTGGCACCGATGCTTGCACCCAGCGTCAGCAGGGCGATCAGCAGGAATACCAGCTCACCGGCGAACATGTTGCCGAACAGACGCAGGGCGAGGCTGATCGGCTTGGCCAGCTCGTCGATCGCGGTCATGATGATGTTGACCGGGATCAGGAACTTGCCGAAGGGATGGAACAGGAACATCTTGATGTAACCGCCCAGCCCCTTGACCTTGATGCTGTAGTAGACCGTCAGGGCGAACACGAAGATCGCCATGGCCAGCGTGGTGTTCAGGTCGGTGGTCGGCACGACCTTCAGGTACTCGACGCCCAGGCCGGAGGCGATGGCCGGCAGCAGGTCGACCGGGATCAGGTCCATGAAGTTCATGAGCCAGATCCACAACAGGATAGTCAGCGCCATCGGCCCGAGGATCTTGGGCGCCCGGCTGTTGAACGTGTCCTTGATCTGGTCATCGACGAACTCGAGCACGGCCTCGGCGAAGTTCTGCATCCCGTTGGGAGTCTCCGCACGCAGGCCGCGGCCGATGCGCATCGCGACGATCACGATCAGGGCCCCGAGCAGGGCACTGAAGAACAGCGTGTCGATGTTCAGCTGCCAGAATCCCTCGCCGACGGAGAGATTGGTCAGGTGATGCTGGATATATTCAACCGGGCCGCCGCCCGCATTCTCCGTAGCCACTTGCACACTCCTCAAGACTTGAAAATCAGTTTTCGTTCTCTGTGGTCGGTCGACCCGAGTCCCGACCGCGGGCCGCGAGGGCACCGGCGATCATGGCGACGACGAACGCCCCCACCATGAAGCGCGCATCCAGACCCAACACGCCCAGGCCGACCGCCATCAGGGCGAGCAGCGACACGAACCGCATCGCTGCCCCGAGATACATCGTGTTCATGCTCCGCTGCGGAGCCTCCACCGCCAGCTCGGTGGCGCGAGCCATGCTTCGACGCAGCATCCAGGCGAGAACCATCGCCACGAGCACACCCGCGACGGCCGAGGCCGCCGCGTGCAATGAGTGGATCAGCGACGCGCCCCCGAGCAGCACGAGCGCGGCCAGCTGCACCAGCACCACGAGACGCCCCCGGCGGTCGATTGCCTCCGCCATGCGACTCATGAGCGATCCGAATCCTTGCGGTCTTCGCCGCGGTCTCCCGCCAGCAGACTGTTGCGGGCGTTCCTGATCCCGCCGATAAAGCCGAGCGCCCCGATGATCAACATGAACACGGGCGCCGTATCCAGCCACCGATCCAGGCCGAAGCCGATCAGCAGCCCCGCAATGACACTGGCGGCGAGGCGGTTGCCCGCGCCGACGTGCAGTAGCCCCTTGAAGCGCGACTGCCAGTAGCTGCCGTGCATGTCGTTTGACGACTTCTTGTGCGGATCAGACATTGCGGGGCCCAAAAATTGGCGGCCAGTGTAGCGAGTCGGGCACCGGACGACAACACTTTATGCCTTCCGGACCTAACGATCCTCATTCCCCCGGGCCCTCCAAGCGGCCGATCAGCCCGTCGAGCTGGTCGAGGCTTTCGAAGGCCAGCGTCACGCGCCCGCGGCCCTGCCGGTTGGCATGAACGGAGACCGCCAGCCCGAGGGCATCGGCCAGTCGTCGCTCGAGCGCGCGCGTGTCCGGATCGCCTTCCGACGCATTGGGCTCGGTGCGGCTGTGCAGGTACCGACTGACCATGGACTCGACCTGCCGGACCGTGAGGGTGCGCTTGACCACTCGCTCGGCCAGCGACACCTGCTCCTTCTTCGGCAGGGCGGCCAGGCTGCGAGCGTGCCCGGCCTCGATGGTCCGCTCGCGAAGCAGTTTCTGCACGGGGGCGGCCAGGTCGAGCAGGCGCAACGCATTGCTGACCGCCGGGCGGGAGATGCCGAGTATGTCGGCGACCTGCTGATGGGTCAGGTTGAATTCCTGCACCAGGCGCTGCATGGCCTTGGCCTGCTCGATGGCATCGAGGTCTTCCCGCTGCAGGTTCTCGATCAGCGCCATCGCGGCAGCCTGGTTGTCGTCGATCTCGCGGATCACTGCGGGAATGCGCGACAAACCCGCCTTTTGCGCCGCGCGCCAGCGGCGCTCCCCGGCGATCAGTTCGTATTCACCCGAACGACGGCGGACCACCACCGGCTGGATCACGCCTTGGGCACGGATCGAATCGGCCAGTTCGGTCAAGGCGGCCTCGTCGAAATGCGTCCGTGGCTGGAACGGATTGGGGTTGATCAGGTCGACGGCGATCTCGCGCAGTTGCGCTCCCGCTTCCTCGGGGCGATCGGCGGTGCCCAGCAGCGCGTCGAGCCCACGGCCCAGTCCCTTGCGTTTCGTGCTCATTCAACAGGCCCCCAAACTCGATTCCGTGGATGCCGGCAACCGCATGGCTACCCTACTGGCGCAACGCGGCCGGTCGGCCCAGACGCCCCCGCTTGCGCGCCCGCTTGACCAGCTCCCGGGCCACGTCCGCGTGGGCCTCGGCCCCGGTCGAAGTCTTGTCGTAGAACATTGCCGGCAGACCGTGGCTCGGTGCCTCGGCCAGCCGCACGTTGCGCGGCACCAGCGCGTCGAACACCCGGTCGCCGAAGTGGCTGCGCAACTGGTCGCTGACGTCCTGGGCCAGCCGGTTTCGGGAATCATACAGCGTGCGCAGCACCCCGGCGACGCCGAGGTCCGGATTGAGCGCCAGGCGCACCTGCTCGATGGTGTCGAGCAGGGCGGAAAGCCCCTCGAGCGCAAAGTACTCGCACTGGACCGGGATGAGGACGTCGTCGGCCGCGGCCAGGCTGTTGATGGTAAGCGTGTTCAGCGCCGGCGGGCAGTCGATCAGGACGAAGTCGTAGTCGGCCGTCATCGGGGCGAGTGCCTGGCGAAGCTTGGTCTCCCGGCCGATCCGGGTGACCAGTTGGAACTCCGCCCCGGCCAGGTCGATGGTCGCCGGCAGCAGATCGTAGCCGCCGGGATCGGTCTCCAGGATCACTTCGCTGGCCGGCAGTTCGTCGAGCAGGATCTGCCCGACGTGACGAGACACGGCATTCTTCGCGAAACCCGAGCTGACGGTGGCATTGCCCTGCGGGTCCATGTCGACCAGCAGCACGCGCCGACCGAAGGATTGCAGCGCGGCAGCCAGGTTGACCGCGGTCGTGGTCTTGCCGACGCCGCCCTTCTGGTTGGTGATGGCCAGCACCCAGCTCATGGGCTCACCACCCGCCGCAGCTCCAGCAGGTGACGTTCGGCATCCAGGCCGGGCACGTCAAGGACATGACGGCCGACGGTCTCGAACTCGTCGGGCACGGCAGCCAGTTCGTCCGGGTCCAGCCGCCCCTTCATCGCGAACAGTCGGCCGTGATCGGCAAGCAGCGGGGCGGCCAGCCGGACGAAGTCCGCCAGCGAGGCGAACGCCCGCGAGATGATGCAGGCGTAGCCGTCGCCAGGCTGCAGGCGCTCGATGCGCTCGCGGCGCACCTCGACGTTGGGCAGCCCGAGAGCCCGCTGGGCCGCGGCGGCGAAGCGCGTCATCTTGAGATTGGAGTCGACCAAGGTGACCTCACTGTCGGGGCGACATATCGCCAGAATCATACCCGGTATGCCCGGACCACTGCCAATGTCGAGCAGCCGGGGGCAGGCGGGCAGGTAGGAGAGCACTGCGAGCGAGTCGAGCAGGTGGCGGGTGACCATCGCCTCCGGATCGCGCACGGCAGTGAGGTTGTAGGCACGATTCCAGCGGGCGAGCAGCTCGAGATAGTCGATCAATCGCTCTTCGGCCCCGTCAGGCAGGGCGATGCCGAGCCGGTCGATGCCGTCGGCCAGCCGCCGCTCCAGGCGAGCCCGTCGTTCCCCTTCGAGCGCGTCAGCCATGCGCCGCACTACGCCGAGCGGGCCAGGTGACCGTGGCGCTTGAGATGCACCAGCAGCAGGGAGACGGCCGCGGGCGTGACCCCGGGAATGCGAGCGGCCTGGCCGACGGTCGCCGGCCGCTGGGCGGCGAGCTTGTCGCGCACCTCGTTGGACAGCCCCGGAATGTTGGCGTAGTCGAGTTCCTCGGGGATGCGCTCCTGCTCGAGCTTCAGCGAGCGGGCCACCTCGTCGCGCTGCCGGTCGATGTAGCCGGCGTACTTGGCCTCGATCTCCAGCTGCTCGATCACCGCCGGGGACGGCATGGTGCCTGGTGCCAGCTCCTCGACCGCGGCGACGGCCGCGTAGTCCAGCTCCGGGCGACGCAGCAGGTCGAGTGCGGTGACGTTGCGCGAGACCGAACCGGCGAGCTTCTCGGCGGCCGGATGACCCGGGTGGACCCAGATTTCTCCCAGCCGGGTTCGTTCGGCCTCGATTGCGTCCATCTTCTCGTTGAACGCCCGCCAGCGGCGCTCGTCGACCAGGCCCAGCTCGCGGCCGATCGGCGTCAGGCGCTGGTCGGCGTTGTCCTCCCGAAGCATCAGGCGGTATTCGGCCCGGCTGGTGAACATGCGGTAGGGCTCGAGCGTGCCCTGCGTGGTCAGATCGTCGACCAGCACGCCGAGATACGCCTGGTCGCGACGCAGGGTGAGCGGCTCGTGGTCCAGCACGGCGGCCGCGGCATTGGCGCCTGCCATCAACCCCTGGGCGCCGGCCTCCTCGTAGCCGGTGGTGCCGTTGATCTGGCCGGCGAAGTACAGGCCATCGATCGCGCGGGTCTCCAGCGTCGGTTTGAGCCCGCGCGGATCGAAAAAGTCGTACTCGATGGCGTAACCCGGGCGGGTGATGTGGGCGTTCTCGAAGCCGCGGATCGAGCGCACCAGCTCGAGCTGGATATCGAAGGGCAGGCTGGTGGAGATGCCGTTGGGGTAGACCTCGTGGGTGTCCAGCCCCTCGGGCTCGACGAAAATCTGATGGGAAGACTTATCGGCGAAACGGTGGATCTTGTCCTCGATCGACGGGCAGTAGCGCGGGCCGACACCCTCGATTTCCCCGGTGAACATCGGCGAGCGGTCCAGCCCGCCGCGGATGATCTCGTGCGTGCGCTCGTTGGTATGCGTAATGAAGCACTCGACCTGCTGCGGGTGCTCCTCGCGCGAGCCGAGAAAGGAGAACACCGGCGTGGGCGAATCGCCCGGCTGCCCCTGCATCACCGAGAAGTCCAGCGAGCGGGCATCCAGCCGCGGGGGCGTGCCGGTCTTCAGGCGCTCCACTCCGAGGTCGAGCGCACGCAGGGTCTCGGCCAGCCTTTTCGCCGGTGGGTCACCGGCCCGGCCGCCCTCGGAACGCTCCAGGCCGACGTGAATCTGCCCGGCGAGGAAGGTGCCCGCGGTCAGCACCACCTTCTGGCCGAGAAACTCGATGCCGCCGGCGGTGCGCACGCCCGTGACGCGATCGCCATCGAGGGTCAGGTCGTCGACCGCCTCCTGGAAGATCGTCAGGTTGGGCTGGTTCTCCAGCATGTGTCGGATGGCGGCCTTGTAGCGCACCCGGTCGGCCTGGGCACGAGTCGCGCGCACGGCCGGGCCTTTGCGGGCGTTGAGCGTGCGGAACTGGATGCCACCGAGATCGGCGGCATGCGCCATCGCGCCGCCGAGCGCGTCGATCTCCTTGACCAGGTGGCCCTTGCCGATCCCGCCGATGGCCGGGTTGCAGCTCATCTGGCCGAGGGTCTCGATATTGTGGGTGACCAGCAAGGTGGCCACGCCCATGCGCGCGGAGGCCAGCGCCGCCTCGGTGCCGGCATGGCCGCCGCCGATGACGATCACGGAGAATCGATCTGGATAACGCATGGGAACCTCCTGCCGCCAACGCGGCTGATCACCCCGGTCCGAAATGTTCGCGGACGGCCGCTCCGGGGAACGCGGCAGTATAACGGAAACCGCTGTCAAATCCAGCAGTTACCCCTCGCCGGCGGGGCTGTCGACGTTGACCAAAAGGTCGCGTGAACGGAAACCTCCCGTCAGAGGGTAGCTGACCCTTCCGCACGCCTTCGGCACGGAGCGACGTTAGACACGCTCAGTGCGAAGCGTTCAAGCTCCTTTCCTTGCTTGTCCCAAGGCGTCCCTGCATGCGTCGGCGGGATCTCTGCGGAGCCGCCAAGGGGCTGACCCAGCCAAGCGGGCTTCTCGGGTGATTGGCAGCGGAAGAGGTATCACGACACCCTTCGTTCCCATGCCCGGCGCAAGCGTCCCACGCCACCTCGCAGGGCATGGGCGTTGAAACCGGCCCGCTGCATGCGTTCGGCGAGCACCGGGGCGTTCGCCCCGCGCAGACAGTAGAGCACGTAATGGCGGTCGGCGGGAAAGTCGCGAAAGCACCGCGCGAGCTCGTCGGGCGGCATGTTGACCGCACCAGGCAGGTGCCAGTCCCGGTAGCGGCGCGGGGGCTGGCAATCGATCACCTCGGCATCCGCCGGGATCGTGTCGATAAGGACGTCCGGCTCCGCCAGCGCGGCGCGGTCCATGTCGAGGAGGTCGATCTCGCGGGCCTCGAGGACGGCCCGCTCGAGCAGACCGCCGTCGAGTTTGGCCTCCTCGGCCTCGATGCGCCCGCGGCGGCTGGAGACCAGCGGCTTGCTGTTCGACAGCGCACAGAACTCCGGCACACCCTCGCAGAGATCGTAGGTGCCGATCCGTCGGGCCAGCGACAGGATCTCGGACTTGTCGAAACCGATCAACGGACGGAGCACGGGCAGGTCACTGGCCGAATCGATGCTATTGAGATTGGAGAGCGTCTGCGAGGAAACCTGCGAAAGCGCCTCGCCGGTGACCAGCGCCTGCGACTTTCGCTCCCGGGCGATCACCTCCGCGGCCCGGTACATCAGCCGCTTCAACACCACCTGCCACACCTCGCCGGGCAGCCGCTGGCGCATGTCGGCCACCACCGGCAGGAAATCGACCACGAACAGGCGCGGCCGATCGCCGTGCGCCCACTGGCTGGCCAACCGGTGGGCGACATTGAGCACCATGTTCTCGTGGGTGGCCCCGCCGAGATTGCAGAACACGTAGTCGACGCCAACACCCCGGCGCATCGTGTACCAGGCGGCCACCGCCGAGTCGAAGCCCCCGGACATCAGGTTCACGGCACGGTCCTGCACGCCCAGGGGCATCCCGCCCGGTCCGGAAAATCGGCGGCCGAACAGCCAGGCTCCTTGCTCGGTCAGGTCGATGCGCACCTCGATTTCCGGATCACCGAGATCCACGCGTCCCGGCCCGTCCAGCACGGAACCCACCTGGCGCTCGACCTCGCGCTGCGACAACCCAGGCCCACCATGGCGCTTGCAGCGCACCGCGTAGGTCCGCCCGCGCACGACCTCCGTGAAGTGCGCCCGGGCCGCCTCTCGCAGCGAGGCCACATCCGGCTCGTGCACCACCACGTCCACCGGCGAGAACGAGGCGACGCCGAAGACCTGCTCCAGAGCCTTCCCCGCGGCCTCGATCTCGTCGGTCTGCAGCAGCAGTCGGCCCTGGTCGACGGTCAGTTCATGCGGAATGCCGTCCAATGCGGCGCGAATGTTGCGCATGAGGATGTTGCGGAAGCGCCGGCGGGTCGGCGACGACTTGAGCTGCATCTCCGGGGCGGGCCGGACGATGATCAGGTCGGGGCGATCGGTAACGGGTTCGGACATGCGGAAACAACAATGGTGCTGGGCCCGGGCCCCGCGTTGGGTTCCGGGCCGGCGGTTTCAAGTGGTGAGGGTATCAGGGCCGCCGATCAGACGGCGTCCAGAGCCTCGCGCATGAAGCCCGGCGTGTCGAGCAGCCCGCGGTGCAGGGCGGCGCTGTAGTAGCGCGTCTCGATCTCGTCGGCCAGCGGTCGGATCTCGTCGAGTCGACCGGACTTGCGCGCCAGCGTGCCGGTGATCGACCCTCCCGGGTAGACCGGCTGCGGGAACAGCAGCGAGCGGCGCTCGGCGAAGCCGGCATCCTTCATCGCGCGGTGGTAATCGACCATAAGCGGCATGTGGTAGAACGGCGACTCGCTCTGGCCCACCATGATCCCGTCAGCGCGCAGCACTCGGTGGCAGTCGGCGAGAAAGTCGGGGCCGAACAGGCCGGTGCCGGGGCCGATGGGGTCGGTCGAGTCGACGATGATGACGTCGGCGCTTTCCGCCGGGGCGTTGCGCATCCAGGCCACCCCATCCTCGAAGCGCAAGTCCACACGCGGGTCGTCGTTGCGCGCGATCAGCTCGGGGAAGAAGCGCTCGGCGGCGCGAGTGACCGCCTGGTCGATGTCGATCTGGACCACCGACTCGACTTCCCGGTGCCGGAGTACTTCGGTGAGCGTGCCGCAATCTCCGCCGCCGATGATGACCACGTTACGCGGTGCGGCGTGGGTCTGCAGGGCCGGGTGCGACATCATTTCGTGGTAGACGAAGTTCTCCAGCGAGGAAAGCATGATCACGCCATCGAGCAGCATCAGGTTGCCCCAGTGCTCGGTTCGCCAGACCTCGAGGTGCTGGTAGGGCGTCTGCTCGTCGAGCAGCTTTTCTGTCACGCGGATGCCGAACCGCGCGCCCATTTCCTCGACTGTCTCGTAGACCCAGCCGTTGTTTGCCGACATGGTCGTTTTCTCCTTACCGATTCTCGTCTGCCATTCGCCGCCACCGGCCGACGGGCGCGCCATGCGGGGCACAATTGTGACAGAATACCAGTCGCCCGCCCCGTCATGATCTCACGCCCGGTGGCAACGGCGCGTCCGCCGCCACCGGGCCCCGGGGCGCCGGCCGCATGTACCAAGAAAAACACACAGCTGAAAACGGAATAACCCACCCAATGAAAACCTGGCAGGAATCCCGACTCACCGCCTTTCTCGTTACCCTCGGACTCGCCATCATCGGCGCTCTGGCCATCGGCCAGATCTACGACTATCTCGACCAGCGGCTGCTGCAGTTTCTCGCCTCGGCCGCCGTCATCCTCGTCATTGCCCTGCTCGCCGGCCGCCTGACTACCCGACCGGCCAAGCCCGGCCTGCGCCCCAAGGAAGTCGCGGTCGAGCATGAACCGGTGCGAGAGACCGGCACCGTCAAGTGGTTCAATGTCGACAAGGGCTTCGGCTTCATCATCCGCGAGAACGGTGAAGACCTGTTCGTCCACTTCCGCGCCATCAGCGACGGCAACACCTCGCGCCTGAACGAGGGCCAGAAAGTGGAATACCAGATCGGCCAGGGCCGCAAGGGCCCACAGGCCGAAGAGGTCATCATCCTCGACTGATCGCCTCTGCTCCGTCCTCGCCGCCAAGCGGCTCGCAGCAGGTCGGCAGGGTCTCCCGAATCGATTGCGCCAGCACCTCCACCGCCTGCGGGCGGGAGAAGCGCTTGCGCCAGGCTAGCGCGATGTCGCGCGTGGGCACGTCCCGGGCGAACGGCAGGTAGCGGATCAACGCCTGCGCACCGTCGTCGTGCGACCAGGTGGAGGCACAGGGCAGCACCGTGATGCCCGCCCCGGTTGCCACCATCATGCGCATCGTCTCCAGCGATCCGCCCTCGAGCGTGCGCTGCAACCGCCCCAGTGCCCGGCCGTCGGCGCACTGAGGGCAGACCCCCAGCACCTGATCGCGGAAGCAGTGACCCTCACCGAGCAACAGGAGATCATGCTCGGCCAGCTGCTCCGGCTCGATTGCCTCCTGCCCGGCCAACGGATGGTCGACCGGCACGGCGACCGTGAACGGCTCGCGGTAGACCGCTTCCACATTGATCGAAGGGGCCTCGAAGGGCAAGGAGAGCGCCACCACGTCCAGCTCCCCGTGATCCAGCCGGTCGACCAGGTCAGCGGTCAACCCTTCGCTGATCTCGATCGGCATCTTCGGCGCGAGCTCGTGGAGCCGACCGATCAGTCGCGGCAGCAGATAGGGGCCGACCGTGTGGATCAGGCCGACCCGAAGCGGTGCTCCGAGCGGATCGCGGCGCGTGAAGGCCAGCGCTTCCAGCCGCTCCATTTCCGCGAGCACCCGTTCGGCCTGCTCGATGATCTCCCGACCCTCCGGGGTGACCTGCACCTCCGATCGACTGGCGCGCTCGAAGATCTGCACGCCGAGCGACTCCTCCAGCCGCTTTACGCCGACGCTCAGCGTGGGCTGGCTGACGAAGCACCGCGCCGCGGCCCGGCCGAAATGCCGCTCCTTGGCCACGGCGACCACATAGCGAAGCTCGGTAAGTGAGGCCATCGTTCGAACACACCATCTGTTGCGCCGGGAAAGTACCCGGTCCATACTCGGGCTGACAGGCTGTCAGGGTAGCACCGCGCCGGCCTGGGCCTGTTCTGCCCCGTTCGCTTGAAAAGCGGCGTTAAGGGATTAACAATGGTCCAACATCATTCTCTAATTCAGGAGCCATGCCGTGAGCGATAACATTGTTTACGTGTCCGACGCGGATTTCGAAGCCCAGGTCATCAACAGCGACACCCCGGTTCTGGTGGACTTCTGGGCCGAGTGGTGCGGTCCCTGCAAGATGATCGCGCCGATCCTCGACGAGGTGGCCGACGATTACGCCGGCAAGATCAAGGTGGCCAAGGTCAACATCGACGAGAACCCGGAAACGCCGCGCCAGAACGGCATCCGCGGCATCCCGACCCTGATGATCTTCAAGAACGGCAAGGTCGAGGGCACCAAGGTAGGGGCCGTTTCCAAGTCCCAGCTGACCGATTTCATCGACTCGGCCCTCTGATCGGACGAACGAGCGTTCGCGGCCGACGGGGACACGATCGGCGATGCCCCGTCGACTGCCGGTGTGCTTTTATTTGGCACGCAGCCGGTTATATGCCACACTCCCGCCAACTCAGTTGACGACGAGTCCCTTCTGTCGTCCGGTCGCACCTCAGCGACCATTCGTCCAGCATCCTCGAACACCCCGTTGATCACCAATCTGTGGCCCGCCGCGGTCCCCACGACGAATCCATCCGAATGAACCTGACCGAACTCAAGAGCAAGCCCGTTCCGGAACTCATGGATCTGGCCCAGTCCATGGGGCTGGAGAACCTCGCCAGAACCCGCAAGCAGGACGTGATCTTCGCCCTGCTCAAGGCGCACGCCAAGACCGGTGAATCGATTCACGGCGACGGCGTGCTCGAGATCCTATCGGACGGATTCGGCTTCCTGCGCAGCGCCGACGGCTCCTATCTCGCCGGGCCGGCCGACATCTACGTCTCGCCCTCGCAGATCCGCCGCTTCAACCTGCAGACCGGCGACACCATAACCGGCACGATCCGCCCGCCCAAGGACAACGAACGCTACTTCGCGCTACTCAAGATCGAGAAGATCAACTTCGAGAAACCCGAAGCGTCCAAGACCAAGATCCTGTTCGAAAACCTCACCCCGCTGCACGCCGAGAAGCGCATGCGCATGGAGCGTGGCAACGGGTCGACCGAGGATCTCACCGCGCGGATCATCGACATCGTCTCGCCGATCGGCAAGGGCCAGCGCGGCCTGATCGTCGCCCCGCCGAAGGCCGGCAAGACGATGCTCCTGCAGAACATCGCGCAGAGCATCACCCACAACCACCCCGAGTGCGACCTGATCGTGCTGCTCATCGACGAGCGGCCCGAGGAAGTCACCGAGATGCAGCGCACCGTGCGCGGCGAGGTTGTCGCCTCGACCTTCGACGAGCCGGCCCCGCGCCATGTGCAGGTCGCCGAGATGGTGATCGAGAAGGCCAAGCGGCTGGTCGAGCACAAGCGTGACGTGGTCATCCTGCTCGACTCGATCACTCGGCTGGCGCGTGCCTACAACACCGTGGTGCCATCATCGGGCAAGGTGCTCACCGGTGGCGTTGACGCCAACGCCCTGCACCGACCGAAGCGATTCTTCGGTGCCGCGCGCAACATCGAGGAGGGTGGCAGCCTGACCATCCTGGCCACCGCGCTGGTCGACACCGGCTCGAAGATGGACGAGGTGATCTACGAGGAATTCAAGGGCACCGGCAACATGGAGCTCCACCTCGATCGCCGCATCGCGGAAAAGCGCGTCTACCCGGCGATCAACATCAACCGCTCCGGCAC
>NZ_JAWLBP010000053.1:0-13345 GCF_041687595.1 Guyparkeria sp.
GCAGATCCTGGACGAGATCGAGCAGCTCAAGCAGCGAGTGCAGACCCTGCAGACCGACTTGGAGAAGGAGCGCGCACGAAACGACCAGTTGGCGGAAAAGCAGGAATCTGCCGAGCAGAAGGCGGCCGAAGCCCAGCAAGCGGCTGCGGCCCAGGAAGAGTCCGATGACGGCATCGACGTTGGCGGCGCGGTGCGATTCAACTACACGGTCAATGACGATGACCAGGCTAACAAGGACAGGGGCGGTGATCTGGCCTTTGATACGTTCCGGATCAACTTCGACGGCGATATCGGCGACGTGATTCTCTCTGCCGAATGGCGCTGGTATGAGTACATGTCCGTCATCCATCATGCCTGGGTGGGTTACGAGTTCACCGACGATCTGACGGCGCGTGCCGGTATCTTCCAGGTGCCTTTCGGTGTACTGCCGTACAACTCGCACAACTTCTACTTCTCCTCGCTGTACTACGTCGGTCTCGAGGACAACTACGACTTCGGCATCGGCACGACGTATACGCCGGGTGACTGGCGCTTCGATCTGGCGTTGCTGAAGAACGACGAGCGTGGCGGTAGTAGTCTTGAGTCGTATTCGGCCAATGTGGTCGGGTATAACTACCCGGACACGGATGCTATTGCTGCCGATGAGGGGGCGCAGAACACCCAAGCGGTCAATACGCTCGCGGCCCGGGCGGAATATGACTATGCCGTCACCGACAATCTCACCCTGAAGCCGGGCGCCTCCCTGAAGTACGGCCAGCTCGATGGCTCCACGGGCGACGGAGACGGCGATTACTACGCCGCGGCCGCCCACCTGGTCGCCGACTACGACCGCTGGAACGTGCAGCTGCAGTACACCGACTGGGAGTACGATCTCGACGACCCGACTGCCGACTTCATCAACTACGGTTACTACGCAGGGCTCTATACGGGACCGCTGTCAGCCAATGCCGTGACGGCCAACGTGGCCTACACGATGCCGGTCGAATGGGGACCGATTTCCTCGCTGTCGTTCTACAACGACTACAGCCTGATCTTCGACAAGAACAACGATTTCGAGGACACCTACATGAACGTCACCGGCATGGCCGTGTCGGCGGGGGGCCTTTATGCATACTTCGACATCATAAACGGTGAGAACCAGCCGTTTGTCGCCAACGGCATGACCTCCGACGGGGATGACAACACGATCTTCAACATCAACGTGGGTTATTACTTCTAACCCATTGTTCCCGTTTGTAAGATCGAACGAGGCGGGCCGAAGCCCGCCTTTTTTGTATGTACATGCCGCAAGGGCCCGGCGATCCCTTCTAGAATCGGCAGGGTGCCAGGTGAATAACGGGGAGGCCGTCATGGAAGCCGAAGTCAGGGAAATACGGGAGCACCTGAGTCGCTTTCCGCCGTTCGACCGGCTGGAGGAGGCATGGCTCGACCGTCTCGCGGCCGCGGTCGAAATCGCGTATTTCAGGGCGGGCACGCCGGTACAGGAATACGGCGAGCCGATCGACTCGCTGCGCTACGTGAGAAGCGGGGCCGTGGAGGTCTATCGCCACAACGGCGAACTCTATGATCGCCTGAGCGAAGGCGACATCCTCGGGCACACGGGGCTGTTGCACAACCGGCGTGTCCGCTTTCCGGCCAAGGCGATCGAGGACTCGCTTCTCTACCTGATCCCGGCCGATCTGTTCGACAGCCTCTGCGACGGAGACGATCACTTCGCCGACTTCGTGGAGCTGTCCGGTCCGCGGCTGCAGGCCACGGTTCAGCAGAACGAGCGCGAGAACGACATGATGGTCACGCGCGTGCGTCGGCTGCTCAGTCGCACGCCGGTGATGATCGAGGAAACGGCGACGGTGCATGAGGCGGCCCGGGCGATGACCGATCATCTCGTCTCGTCGATCCTGCTTATCTCTCCGACAGACCCCGAAGACGACAAGGGCTTTGCCGGCGAGGAGCACGGCCACTGGCGCCTGACCGGCATCCTCACCGATCAGGACCTGCGCATGCGTGTGCTGGCATCGGGGCGATCGGGGGACACCCCTCTGGCAGAGATCAAGCATGATCGGCTGGTCACTATCCAGTCCGACGAGTCGGTCTACGAGGCAATGCTGGCCATGCTCCGCAACAACGTCCATCACCTGCCCGTGCTGCACCGGCGTCGGCCGGTAGGCGTAGTGCACCTATCGGACATCGTGCGTTACGAGACGCACAGCAGCCTCTATCTGGTGAGCAACATCTTCAACCAGGGTACCGTCAAGGGGCTGGCCCGGCTCATGCCGGACGTGCGCGCCGCGTTCGTGCGGCTGGTGGACGACGGCGCGACCTCGCAGATGATCGGCGAGGCGATGTCGAGCATCGGCCGCAGTCTTATCCGGCGGCTGATCGAGCTGGCCGAAGCCGAGATCGGGCCTGCCCCGGTTCCGTACTGCTTCATGGTCAACGGCTCCATGGCGCGAAACGAACAGAGCATCAGCACCGACCAGGACAACGCCCTGATTCTGGACGATACCTTTGTGCCCGAGGAACACGACGCCTGGTTTGCGGAACTGGCCCGACGGGTCAGTGACGGCCTGCATGCCTGTGGCTACCCGTACTGCAACGGCGGGATCATGGCTACCAACGACAAATGGCGCCAGCCGCTGTCGGTGTGGAAGCGTTACTTCGAGGAGTGGATCAGCGATCCCGATCCGGAACGATTGCTGCACAGCTCGATCTTCTTCGATCTCGACGCGGTGCACGGCGAGGAGCGATTCGTCGAGGGACTGCAGGACCTGATTGCCGAACGGGCCAGCACCAGCCCGTTGTTCCTCGCAGCGCTGGCGCGCAATGCCCTGAGTCGCACGCCGCCGCTGGGCTTCTTCCGCACATTCGTTATGGAGAAGGACGGCCGCCACAACAACTCGATCAATCTCAAGCGCCGCGGTACCGCCCCGATGGTGGACGTGATCCGCGTGCACGCCCTGGCCGTTGGCTCGCGTGCACAGAATTCGTTCGAACGACTCGACGACATCACCCGGGCAAACTCCCTGCCGGCAGGGCAGACTGACAAGCTGCGCTACGCACTGGAGTTCATCTCCATGGTGCGCATTCGCCACCAGGCCCATGATCTCAAGCATCATCACGATCCGGACAACAACATCGAGCCGGAAAACATCTCGGATGCCGAGCGTCACAACCTCAAGGACGCCTTTCAGGTATTGAGCAATGCCCAGAAATTCCTGCGCTTCCGCTATCCCACGCCGGCCCGAAAGCCCTCCTGACTCATGACTGAACGCATTAGTTGGAACACGTTCTTCGAGCGGCAGGCATCGGCCTGCCGGGATCCGGCGTTGCGGCGTTTCTATGCCGTGGGGCTCCCTGACGAGAAAACGCCGCTCGAGGATGTGTCCTTGATGGCCATGGATTTCGAGACAACGGGCATGGACCCGGACCGGCACGCCATCGTCAGCATCGGCCTGGTACCGTTCACGCTACGATCGATAGCACCGGCAGCGGGTCGTTACTGGGTATTGCGCCCGCCGCGCGACCTGAGTGAGGAATCCATCCAGTTCCACCGCATCACCCACGCCGAGGTGGCTGGCGCCCCGGATCTTGACGATATTCTCGACGACCTGCTCGCTGCCCTCGAGGGTCATCTCGTCGTCGTGCACTATCGGCATATCGAACGGCCTTTCCTCGATGCGGCTGTGCTCGATCGGCGCGGTGAGCGCTGTCTCTTCCCCTTGATCGACACGATGGAACTGGAGGCGCGCCACACCCGCCCGACCGGATGGCAGCGGCTTGCGCGCATGCTGGGCCGGCGACCGCCGTCCATCCGCTTGGCCGAGAGCCGGGCGCGTTACGGACTACCGCCGTATTCCTCGCATCATGCCAAGTTGGACGCGCTGGCTACCGCGGAGCTGTTCCAGGCACAGATCGCGCATCACCATTCCCCGCATACGCCGGTAGGACGGCTCTGGCTTTGAGCGAGGATCCCTGAGCCGGGAGATGAAAATCCGATGGAGAAAAAAGAAAGGCGGCCAAAGGGCCGCCTTTCTGTCGTTATCTCGTCGAGCCGGTGAGAGGTCAGGTACCGCGCGGCTCGCTCATCAGCCCCTTCACGATGGCATAGCAGCCGACCAACAGCACGATGGTGAAGGGTAGGCCCATCGCCACTGCAGCCGATTGCAGGGCAGCCAGACCGCCGCCGACCAGCAGGGCGATGGCGATCGCACCCTCGATAACGCCCCAGAAGACACGCTGAGGTTTCGGCGCGTCGATCTTGCCGCCGGCGGTGATGGTGTCGATCACCAGCGAGCCGGAGTCGGACGAGGTGATGAAGAACACGATTACGAGGACGATGCCGACGAAGGACGTGATTTCCGCCAGCGGCATCTGGCCGAGCACCTCGAACAGCTGGACGGGCAGGTCGGCGTCCTTCGCGCCCTCGAAGCCTTGCTGCAACTGGTGGATCGCCGTGGTGCCGAAGGCGGTCATCCAGAACACCGACACGGTGGAAGGGATCAGCAGCACGGCGGTAAGGAACTCGCGTACCGAGCGCCCGCGGGAGACCCGGGCGATGAACATGCCGACGAACGGCGACCAGCTGATCCACCAGGCCCAGTAGAACGTCGTCCAGCCCTGGCTGAAGTTGGCGTCCTCCCGGGCGAACGGGTTGGACAGGAACGGCAGCTCGGCGATGTACGAGCCGAGGTTCTTCACGAAGCCGGTGGCGATCATCAGGGTCGGGCCGACGAACACGACGAACATCAGCAGCAGGAAGGCCAGCACCAGGTTGATCTCGGACAGTCGCTTCACGCCCTTGTCGACACCGGCGACGATCGAGACCACCGCAACCGCGGTGATGCCGGCGATCAGCAGCACCAGCGTGGTGTCACCCCCGGGAATGCCGAACAGGTGCTCCAGCCCGGCGGCGGCCTGTTGCGCCCCGATACCCAGCGAGGTGGCCAGACCGAACAGGGTGGCGAACACCGCCAGGATATCGATGATGTGGCCCGGCCAGCCCCAGATGCGCTCGCCCAGCAGCGGATAGAACATCGAGCGGACCGTCAGCGGCAGGCCCTTGTTGTAGGAGAAGATCGCCAGCGACAGCGCCACGATCGCGTAGATCGCCCAGGGGTGCAGACCCCAGTGGAAGATGGTCGCGGCCATGCCCAGGCTCAGGGCGGCGCCCTCGTCACCGGCGGCGGCCCCCAGCGGTGCCCAGTCTGAGCGCACGCCGTTTTCTCCCATGGTGGTCCCCGCAAGCGAGGTGCCGTAGTGGGTCAGTGGCTCGGAAACGCCGTAGAACATCAGCCCCACGCCCATGCCGGCGGCGAACAGCATGGCGAACCAAGAGAGGTAGCCGAAGTCGGGCGTGGCTTTCGCCCCGCCGATGCGGACCTTGCCCAGGGGCGAGACGATCAGCACCAGACACAACACGACGAAGATGTTGGCCGCACCGATCAGGAACCAGCTCAGGTTGTTGTTGATCCAGTCCTTCGCCGCGCCGAACCAGTCGGTGGACTGTTCCGGCAGGGCGAGCGAGAGGATCACGAAGGCCAGGATCACCAGGGAGGAGACGGTGAACACCGCCCCGTGGATATCCACGTTCACGCCCATGGGCGCGGCCTGGTAGTTGTCCTGGCCGATCTTGTAGTCGGTGTCGATCAGGTTGGACGGGCCCTCGGGCGCCGGAATCCCGACCGACTCCGTGTTCGTATCCGGGGAGTTTTCTGGCTTGTTGTCCACGATGTGCTCTCCGTAGTGTTTTTTATGATTTCGTTGCCGCGTCGGACGTGTTGTCCGCCAGGCTCAGGGCCGGACCAGGAAGACAGACACGTCGGTATGCGCGGCGACTTTGCTGCCATTGGCCGGCATGATCGCGTCGATGTGGTGGGGCAGGTGCGTTCCCATGACGACGAGGTCCGCGCCGATCTCGTCGACCGCCCGCACGAGAAAGTCGTCCAGGTCGACGGCCGGATCATGGCTGTTGTAGACGCGTGCGTCAGGCTCCTGTCCATTGTCTGGCGCGTGCTCGTGGGCAAACTTCAGGAGTTTCATCTGATACTCCTCAGGGGTGCGTGCCACAGAGCTGGGTTGCGACGTGGTCACGCCGACGTAGCAAAGGGCGGCGCCGTAGTGCTTGGCCATGTCGGCCGCGACGTTCAGCGGTTTTTCCAGCGCTCCGAGATGCGCGAGGTCCACCGGCACCATGATTTTCTTGAACATGCAGTTGGCTCCTCTTGCGGTTGCATGATGGTGTCTGGCCGGGTTTCTCGATCTCAAGTGATCTTCAGGAAGATCCCTCAAGTCCGTTCGAGTATAGGCACCGAAATCCCGGATTGTTCAAGGGATAGCCCGGGATCATGTGCCTTGTCACCATAACGTCGCTGTCAACCATGGGCACCATCGCCCTGACCCGATCCGTCGGGCTGTCATCGGATCAGCCCGTGGTCGTCAGGCGCCAGAGTGCCTGCCCACTGGCCGCGTACTTGCGTTCGAAGAGCGTCAGTGGCTCCGGACCGGGATCCAGGGGGAAGAGCCGAGTGGCGCGGCCATGAAATTCCAGGGCAATGGCCAGTTCTTCGAGGTACACGCGCCAGTTGCTGCGAGCCTCGATGCGTCCGCCGAGGGCGACGAAGGTCGGGAAGACCGGATGCGCGTGAAATCGCCGCTTGAGATGTCGGGGCTTGGGTTCCGGGTTCGGGTAGAGGAGATAGTGGTGTGCAGGCTGCCAACCGGCCGCATGCGCCAGTCGCCAGAAGTCGACCAGGTCGGCCCGGACGAGCAGGCAGTTGCTCGGCGTGGAAGTACGTCGGCGGGAGAGCCGGTCGGCGGAACGATCGATTCCGATCACAAGATGGTCGGGATGGCGAGCGGCCAGGAGGCGGCTGCTGTCGCCGGTACCGCAACCGGAATCCAGGATCAGCGGCCGTCCGTCTTGTTCGACCTGGTTGGCGACGGCCAAGAAGGCCTGTCGGTTGTAGTCGGCGATCGGCTTGACGAACCGGCTCGCCGCATGTCGGGCGACCACCGCTTCGAGTGCCTCGTGTGGCGCGGTTTGCGTGGAACGAACGGGCCGGGAGCGACCTTCCGATTCGTTGCGCTCGCTCGGGCCGGAGGCAGGGAGAGGATGGCGGCTCATCGGCCTGCCACGACAGGAATGGTCATCATGGTGGGAATGCTTCGGCTCACGGCTCGTTCGAGTGCTCGTTTGCCTTGCTGGTCGCCGCGGGCGGGCGCCGTACCCTGTCGCTAAGCAGGATACCGGCCCATCGGGTCTGGGGACTGGAGTCGAGGGCGAGCTTGGCGATCATCGTGAGCGGCACGGCCAGCAGCATGCCGATCGGCCCGAAAACCCAGCCCCATACCAGCAGCGAGATGAGCACGATCACCGGCGAGAGCCCCAATGACCGCCCGAGAAGCCGGGGTTCGAGGATACTGCCGATGCTGACGTTCACGACCAGGTAGAGCGCGATGACCATCAGAACCTCCACCGGTTCGGCGCTGACAATGGCGACCAGCAGGGCGGGAATGGCGGCGATGAACGAACCGATCGTGGGAATGAAGTTCAGCAGGCCGGCCACGATGCCCCAGAGGATGGCGAAATCGATGCCCAGTAGGCTCAGGCCGACACCCACAAGAATTCCGGTCAATAGACTGGCTCCCGTCTTGATCAGCAGGTAGTGGAAGACCGAGCGGAGGAAGCGTCGAGTGCGCACTCGTGCCCGGCGACGTCCCGGGAAGGCGGCGGCGAGTTTTTCGGCCAGGGTGCGTTCCTCGAGCAGCAGGAACATGAACGCCAGCAGGACCAGAAGGGTATGCGCAGTCAACTGGCCCAGACCGGTGGCGATACCGGTCGCCATACCCGTGACGGTGCTGGCCTGGGGCAGGGGGATGGTGTCCGGCAGCAGTTCCGGTGGGGCGCCGCGGACCTCGAGTTGGTTTCGCAGGTGATCGATCCAGCCGGCGAGCTTGGCCTGGTACTGGGGTGCCTGCACGGCCAGGCTTTCCGCCGCGCCCTGAAGGGCCAGGAACAGCAGGAAGAAGGCGAATCCGACCAGCGAGAACAGCAGCAGAATCGACAGGATGCTCGGCACGCCACGTTGGTGCATCCACGCGAGCACCGGTGCGCTGATGATTGCCAGGAACGCTGCCAGCAGGAAGGGCGTGACGATGTGGCTGACGGTCTTCAGGCCGGCGAGCAGGATGAACACCGCCGCGGCCCCGACTAGCCAGACGACCGCTCCTGGTCGCTGGGTTCCGTCACGCGATGTCGGGATGTTTCCGTAGTTCATCGGCGTCTCAGGTTTCCGCGGTAATGCCGTACTGTCGCAGTAACGGATCGATGCTCGGTTCCCGCCCGCGGAAGGCCTTGAACAACGACATCGGATCGTCGCTGCCGCCTCGCTCGAGAATATGCACCAGGAAGTCGGCACCGGTGCGCTCGTTGAATACGCCGTCTTCCTCGAAGCGGGAGTAGGCGTCCGCCGACAGGACTTCGGCCCACTTGTAGCTGTAGTAGCCCGCGGCGTATCCACCGGCGAAGATATGGGCGAACCCGTGCTGGAAGCGATTGTATTCCGGTGGCTGGATCACGGCTACTTGGCGACGGACCTCGTCCAGCGTGTCCTGGACCCTCGCACCCGTTTCGGGATCGTATTCCTGGTGCAGGATCAGGTCGAACAGCGAGAACTCGAGCTGTCGCACCATCTGCATGCCCGACTGGAATTGCCGTGCGGCACGCATGTTCTCGAAGAGCGTGTCGGGTAGCGGCTCGCCTGTCTCGTGATGTCGCGCGAAAAGGTCGAGCGCATCACGTTCCCAGCACCAGTTCTCCAGGAACTGGCTGGGCAGTTCCACGGCGTCCCATGCCACGCCCTGGATGCCGGCCACCCCGGCGGTTTCAATCCGGGTCAGCAGATGGTGCAGCCCGTGGCCGAACTCGTGGAACAGGGTGGTGACCTCGTCGTGGGTCAGCAGGGCCGGCTCATCGCCGACCGGCGGGCTGAAGTTGCAGGTCAAAAAGGCGGCCGGGACCTGCAGGCTGCCGTCTTCGCATCGGCGGCGCTGGATACAGTCGGCCATCCACGCGCCGCCGCGCTTGTGCTTGCGGGCGTAAAGATCGAGATAGAAGCGCCCGCGCAGTTCTCCCTCGCGGTCGTGGATCTCGAAGAACCGCACGTCCGGGTGCCAGACCGGGACCCCTTCTCGCTCGGTGACGCGGATGCCGAACAGCCGCCTGACCACCCGGAAAAGGCCCTCGACCACCCGATCGGCCGGGAAGTAGGGCTTGAGCTGTTCCTGGGTGATGGAAAAGCGCACCTCGCGGAGTTGTTCGCTGTAGAAAGGGACATCCCAGGGTGCCAGCGCGTCCGGGCCGCCGGCATCCCGAGCGAACTCGGCGAGTTCACGTATCTCCTCCCGGGCGCGGGGCAGGGCCTGTTCGGCCAGCTGCTCGAGGAACTCCAGTACCGCCTCGGGGCTGTCGGCCATCTTGGTGGCCAGCGAGCGTTCGGCGTAATTGGCGAATCCCAGCATCCCGGCAATTTCATGGCGAATGGCCAAGATGCGCTCCATGACCGGGCTGTTGTCCCAGCGCCCACCGTGCGGTCCCACGTCCGAGGCTCGGGTGATGAAGGCGTGGTAGACGGTCTCTCGCAGACTGCGATCCTCGGCGTGGGTCATCACGGCAATGAAACTGGGAAAGTCCAGCGTGATTCGCCAGCCCGACTCGCCCTCCGCCTCGGCCGCCTGGCGGAACATCGCCCGGCTCGACGCGGGAATGCCGGCCAATCGGGCCTCCTCCGTGAGCGTGAGGGACCAGGCATTCGTGGCGTCGAGCAGGTTGTTGGCGAAGGTGGTCGTCAGCCGCGACAGCTCGCTTTTCAGTGCCTTGAAGCGGGCCTTCTCCTTCTCGGGCAGAGCCACGCCGGAAAGGCGGAAATCACGCAAGGTGTTGTCTATAACCTTTTGCCTTTCCATGGAAAGGTGCTCAAACCCGTCGCCCGAACGGATAGCCTCATAGGCGTGGTAGAGCTTCTCGTTCTGGCCCAGTTCGGTGGCGTAGTCGGAAAGCTTCGGCAGACAGGCCTCGTAGGCCTCGCGCAATTCGGGGGAGTTCACCACGGCGTTGAGATGGCTGACCGGGGCCCAGGTCCGATCGAGACGGTCGGCCATCTCGTCCATGGGAGCGGCGAAGTTCTCCCAGGTGAACGGCGCGCCCTGTTCAAGACGCCGGCGGATACGCTCGCGGTTGTCGGCCAGTACCTCGTCGATGGCGGGTTCGATGTGCTCGGGCCGGATGGAATCGAAACGGGGCAGGTCGGGCGTATCGAGAAGAGGGTTGGCCATCGGGTGCGGTCTCGCGTCGTGCAGTGGGCGTTGATTGAAGGGCCCAGATTAGCATTTCCGGCGCCACGGCCGGGATGTTCCACGGCATTGGCCGCTCAGATGATCTCGTCCTCGTCGAAGAGAGGATCGGCATCCAGGTGGGCGACGAGCGTGTCCAGCGTCTGTTCCGGCTCGGCGCGCGACGCCAGGCGGGCGACGTGGAACAGGGCGTCTCCCTCGTTGAGCACGGGGAGGTTGCTCCGCCCGATGATCAGTCCGGCCTCCGGGGTCGGCACCTCGATGTCCACCTGGCCGAAAGGGTCCGAGATGATGCCCAGGGTTTCCCCGGCCTCGACGGAGTCTCCGATGTTGCGAAACGTGCGCAGCAATCCGCCCACGGGGGCCCGCACCCAGTGGCTGCCGGTGCTGACCATGGGTTTGACGCGGCTTTCGCGGATACCCTTGGCAGGGATCATGCCCAGGGCGTGCATGACACGCAGGCAACCGGAGACCCCGACACGCACGCCGAACTCGTCGAAGCGGAGCGCTTCCCCCGCCTCGTAGAGGAGAAGGTCAACTCCCTGGTCCTTTGCCGCCTGACGCAGGGAGCCCTCCCGCAGCCCCGATTTGAGAATGATCGGCGCACCGAACGCCTGGGCCATCTGCAGCGCACGTTTCGTGGTCGAGGCGACACGCAGCTGCGGAAGGTTGCTCCGGTGTATCGCCGCCGAATGCAGGTCGATGCCGAAATCCGATCGGGCCACGACCTCTTCCATGAACAGGTGGGCGAGCCGCGCGGCGAGTGAACCTTTGGGGCCACCGGGGAACGACCGGTTGAGATCACGTCGGTCGGGCAGGTAACGCGACTGGTTCATGAAGCCGAAGGCGTTGACGATCGGCACGGCGAGCAAGGTGCCCCGCAGGCTCTCGAGATTGCGGGCGCGCAATAGCCGGCGCACGACCTCCACCCCGATTACCTCGTCGCCGTGGACCGCCGCGCTGACGAACATCACCGGACCGGGCCGGCGTCCGTGAACCACGTGGACCGACATCGTTACGGGCGTGTGGTCGGAGAGAATGCTGACGGGCAGGTCGACGATCTGGCGCTCTCCGGCGGCTATCTCCTGATCTCCGATGTGAAACGGTGTGCGCATCAGCCCTTGCCTCGCGTCCGGGTAGCGTTGGGCCGGGCCTTCTTCTCCAGGAAAGTGATGATCTTGCCGGCGATGTCGATGCCGGTAGCCTTCTCAACGCCCTCCAGGCCCGGCGAGGAATTGACCTCCATGACCACCGGGCCGTGATTGGACCGGAGCATGTCCACGCCGCAGACGTTGAGCCCCATCACCTTGGCCGCCCGAACGGCGGTGGAACGCTCTTCCGGCGTGATGCGGATCGCCTGGGCACTGCCGCCGCGGTGCAGGTTGGAGCGGAATTCACCTTCCGCGCCCTTGCGCTGCATGGTGGCCACGACCTTGCCGTCAATGACCAGTGCACGGATGTCGGTGCCGCCGGCTTCCTTGATGAACTCCTGGACAAGGATGTTCACCCCGGCGCCACGGAAGGCTTCAATCACCGACTTGGCTGAGCGGTTAGTGTCCGCCAGGACCACGCCGATCCCCTGGGTGCCCTCCAGCAGCTTGATGACCACCGGTGTGCCGCCTGCCAGTTGGATGACCTCCTCGGTCTGCTTGGGGTCATGGGCGAAGGTGGTCACGGGCAGGCTGACACCCGCCCGGGAGAGCAACTGCATGGATCGTAGCTTGTCGCGCGAGCGTTCGATAGCGACCGATTCGTTCAACGGAAAGACCCCCATCATCTCGAACTGGCGCAGGACCGCCAGGCCGTAAAAGGTCACCGAGGCCCCGATGCGCGGAATGACCGCGTCGAACAGAGGCAGTTTCTCGCCGTTGTAGTAGATCTCCGGACGACGCGTGGCGATGTTCATGTAACAGCGCAGGGTGTCGATGATCTCCAGCGTATGCCCCCGTTCTTCCGCGGCCTCGCGCAGCCGCTGATGGGAATAGAGATCGGCATTTCGGGCCAGCATCGCGAAATTCATGGAAGCTCCACCTCAAGCAGGCTTGCCCTGTCCGGTCGTGTCCGGCGGGGACAGGTTCAATGATGAAATCAGTTCGGCCTTCGGCGGGCCGATGAGATACGAGCGTCCGGGGTCGACCAGCAAGCCGTGGCGTCGTACTGCGGTCCGGCCGAGAATCAGGTCGAAGCCCATTTCCTTGCGGTCCGTCAGCGAGACGTCGATCCCCCAGTGCCGGTTCCCGAGCACCAGTATGGTGTGGATGACGATTCGCATCTGCGGAATGCCGCTGGTGTTCTTGATGGCGCGACGATCGACCACGCGGGCCGATACTGGTTCGCAGTCCTGGCCATGGTAGGGCGGGGTGAGAAACCGTACCCATCGATGGCCGTATCGCCAGAATTCCTCGACATCCTCGGCATGCAGCGCGGTCGTCCGCGCCCCGGTATCGATCTTGGCCTTGATGTGCCCGATGGCCAGTTCGGGCAGCGCGACGTCCTCTCGCCAGCCGATGACCTGATGCTTGCGTGGCCTGTGCGATCCCGGCGCCATCCGGCGTCCCTCCCGTCAGGATGAAAATTCTCGCTCGCGTGTCCAGAAACCATAGACGCTCGGGGCGGGACATGGGAGAAGACCGGGGCCATGATCCCCGTTCGGGTCCGTTCTCGCGGTCGTCAGGCGGGTGGGGTGGGGCACAACGAAAAACCCCTGACTCGACGGCTGTCTGAGTCAGGGGTTTGCCTGTCTGGTTGCGGGAGCAGGATTCGAACCTGCGACCTTCGGGTTATGAGCCCGACGAGCTACCGAACTGCTCCATCCCGCGTCTGTTGTTGGAGCGCATTCTACGCAGACCCGGCCCCCTGTCAAGGGGTGGCCTGCCCGACAATGCAAAAAACCCCGGCCGGGGCCGGGGTTTTCTCGATCTGGTTGCGGGAGCAGGATTCGAACCTGCGACCTTCGGGTTATGAGCCCGACGAGCTACCGGACTGCTCCATCCCG
>NZ_JAWLBP010000054.1:0-13181 GCF_041687595.1 Guyparkeria sp.
GGCCTACAGCACCTACAGCTACCTGCTGCCCCTGCGTGCCGGCGGCCGGTTCGTCATGGGCATCCAGACCCGCAATGACCAGGTCGAGCAGGCACTGGGACTGATGGCCGACGAGCTGAGCGGCTTCATCGAGGAAGGCCCCGGCGCCGAGGAACTGTCCGACTCTCAGGCAAACCTGATCGGCGGTTTCCCCATGCGACTGAACAGCAACCGAAAGATCACCGAACAGGTCGGTTCGCTGAGCTTCTTCGGCCTGCCGCTGAACTACTTCGATACCTACGTCGAACGGGTCGACTCACTCGGCGCCGACGACGTGCGCCAGGCCTTCGCCCGGCACGTCGATCCGGACAAGCGCATCGTGGTAATCGTCGGGCCGCAGGAACAGGACGAGAATGCCGAATGACGCAGAGGCCGCGCCGGATGGAACTTGAAACGATCCTTGCAACCCAATTCACGGACCCTATAAATGGACATCCCGGCGTAGAGGACGCGCACGGATCCGCGTCGTAACCGGGATGCCGCATCCCCATGAAACAAGGAGTATTCCCATGTCGGTACGCATTCCCGCCCTGATGGCAGCACTGATTCTTCCCGTCTCTGGCGCGATGGCCGGCGACCTGCACCGTGATGCCGCTGTCGGTGGCGCCATCGGCGGCGCGCTGGGTGGCGTTGTTGGCGCGGAGGTCGGCGGCCGCGACGGCGCCATCATCGGGTCGGGCGTCGGCGCGGCCGTCGGCACGGGGGTCACCACGCGCAACAGCCGTGATGATCGTTATTATCGCGACGACGGCCACCATGAGCGCCACCGCCACCGCGAGGGGCACGGCCACTCTCATGGCCGCTTCTGCCCGCCGGGCCAAGCCAAGAAGGGCCGTTGCTGAACGCCCCCCTGACGACAAGCAGGCCACCGAGCGATCGGTGGCCTGCTTTCGTTTCAGTCCGACCTGTTCACGTCAGGGGCACCCTCCAGTGCAACCACGGGATGGGCCCCGTCCGCGAGCCGACTTAACCGTCTTCGTCCCTGGTGGTCCGCGACGCGGCGCGTTCGCCCTCCTGGTCACCGTGGCCATTGAGCGCCTGCTTCGCCGGTGACAGCAGGCGCAAGCTGGCGAAGGTCACGATCGAGAGCAACAAGGCGATCTCGAAGTGATTCCACGCCACAGCCACCCCGATAGCCCCGGTGCTCCAGAGACTCGCCGCGGTGGCCGTACCGGTGGTGTGGCTTTGGCTCTTCAAGATGGCGCCGCCCCCGACAAAACCGATCCCGGTGATAATGCCCTGGAACACCCGTGCCTCGGCATCGCTGGAATCGAGCACGTTGATACCGACCAGCATGTAGGCGCAACTGGCGACCGCCACGAGGGGGAACGTGCGCAACCCCGCCGAGCGCGAATGTGCCTCGCGTTCCAAGGCTACCGGCAAGGCCAGCACGTAGGCCGCTGCCAGATAAGTCAGGTTCCAGTAGACCGAGGCCCAATCGATATCAAACGGCATCCACGGACTCCTTGCCAACGCATTGGCCAACTCGTTGGCCCGAGCAACTCTCCGAAACACACGCCCGGGTCATGCGCGGCCAACCATTGACGGGGCCAGGGTCGAAGCCGGCGCCGCATCAGAGGGATTCGGCCACCGTCTTGGAGTGGTGTTCGAGAAGTTCCTCGGCGCGGTGCTTCTCGTCCTCGTCGCGCGCGTGGACCACCACCGTCCACGGCCCGTGCTCGCTGGCATCCTCGGCCTCGGTGATCACCCGCTCATGGTCCGGGCGGATCGAGACCAGCCCCCGCCGAGCATGCCGATCGCGCCACCGACCACGGCGAAAACACCAAACACCCAGCCCGGCGTGGTCGTGGCCCAATCGAAGCCCGCACCGACCAGCACCCCGGCCAGGATCAAACCGGCGACAGCGCCGATCACGCCGAGCGCGGCATGGGAACGAAGGATCGTCGAAAAGATCGCGCCGATTTCCCTCTCGACCTTGCTCGAGAGCTCTCGACTGTGCGGCTTGACCAATTCGATCTGGTCCGAATCGAAACCGGCCTTGGCGGCCAGGGCGTTGACCGCATCGCGGGCACGACCGTAGTCGTTGAACACGGCACTGACCTTGTGGGGAAACCGTTCGCTGATGATCTCTGCCTGAGTCATGAACCAGCTCCTAATCCAGTTAATCGCCGAATTTCAACCAGAAACCCGTTCCTGTTCATCGGAGTTGTCACGGAGATAATAGTTCATAGAACGCGCACTAAAACGCAATCGACTAGGCCACTGAACATTCCATGACTGTCGAAAGGAGTGGATATTCACGCAGGGACTGCCTGAACGGGGAATACGGGAAGGGACTGGTGGTCCGTGCCGCTTGAAGCGGGTGACCAATTCGTGAAGCTCGCATGAATTCGTGGGGCGCTTCAAGCGCCACTGATCTGTAGCGGGCAGAGCACTGAACGGCAACGCCCGACTATCTGAACTACCTTCTTCTGTAGGAATCCCATTGACAGGACTCGAGCATTTTCCGAGCCCGTTAGGGATCGCCACAGAGGAGGGTATGTTATGGACCCTGCAGAAAACATTTCCGAACGTTTCCCGCACGTGGTCGACGCCGTATTCCATGACGAGCGCCGCGCCCGGGATGCGGCAAGCGCCCTGGCCGCCAAGGCCGGGCTGTCGAACGAGCAGATCGACGTGGTCGAGCCGAACGACCCCCAGCGGACGGAGAAGCTGGACCCGGAGTCGTCCGAGATTTCCCGGACCCTACTTCGTTCCAATGCCGCACTCGGCGTGATCGGCGCCGTCGTCGGCCTGATACTCGCCGGCATCCTGATCGGCGCCGGTTTCGATTTTGCGCAGACCCGGCCGGGCTGGGTCTACGGGATTCTCGCTGTGGTCGGCGGCCTGATCGGCATGCTGGGTGCCGGTATCGTGTCCGTTCGACTGGATCATGAGCGGGTGGTCGCTGAGACCCGTGAAGCGTCAACGCACGGCGAGTGGACGGTCGTCGCCCACGCCTATGACGAGGACGAGAAGCACCGCGCTGGCGAGCTCCTCAAGGAGTACTCCGGGACGGTCAGCCAGTAAAGGCCGGCCGAGCCAAGCAGCCCCACCACCGCGAGCACATCCTGACCATGCAGCCGGAAACGAAGCGCCCGATAACCCTGCTGATTGATACGCCGATAGAGCCGCTCGGCGCGCTGGGCATCCTCGCGTGACGGGCGGGATCGGAACGACGAGTGACGCAGAGGCCGCGGCGGATGGAACTTGAAACGATCCTTGCCATCCAATTCACGGACCCTTTTAATGGACATCTCGGCGTAGAGGACGCGCACGGATCCGCGTCGTAACCGGGATGCCGCATCCCAATGAAACAAGGAGTATTCCCATGTCGGTACGTATTCCTGCCCTGATGGCAGCACTGATTCTTCCCGTCTCTGGCGCGATGGCCGGCGACCTGCACACTGACGCGGCCATCGGCGGGGCGATTGGCGGCGCGCTCGGCGGTGTCGTCGGCGCCGAGGTCGGTGGCCGCGAGGGCGCAATCATCGGCTCCGGCGTCGGGGCTGCCGCCGGCACGGCAGTCAATACCCGAGACCACGCCGAGCCCAGGCAGTACCGCCACGAGCGGGACTATCGCCATACGCATGGTCACGGCGGCTCGCATGGTCGTTTCTGTCCGCCGGGTCAGGCCAAGAAAGGCCGCTGCTGAACCGACCATGGGCGTGACCCAGAAAACGCCCCGAAACATGCTTTCGGGGCGTTTTTTTGGTTGTCCTGCCCGAAAACCGCCTGACGCCGACGTCGGGTGATGACGGCCGGTGCCAGGGCATCAGAGCGAGTCGGTGACCCGCACCGAGTGCTCCTTGAGGACCTCGTCGGCGCGGTGCTTTTCGGGCTCGTCCCGGGCGTAGGCCACCACGGTCCACTGCCCACGTTCCGAGGCCTGCTCGGCCCTGAGGATGACCGGCTCGTGGTCCGGGCGGACCGACACCAGGCCTGCCGCCAGCAGGCCGATCACTGCCCCGACCGCACCCGCCAGGATGAACAGCCAGCCCGGCCTTGTGGTAGCGAATTCGAAGCCCGCGCCCCAGAACACCGCGGCCACGACCAGGCCGACGATGAAGCCGATTATCCCCAGCCCGACGTGGGAGCGCACGATGGTCCAGGCGATATTGGTCGTTTCATGCTCGACCTTGCGTTCAAGGCCGGGATCGTCCGGTCGAACGAGCTCGATCTGCTCCTGCTCCAGCTCCGCCTCGCTCCTGAGCGCCTCGCTGGCCTCGTCGGCCATGCTCTGGTTCGGAAACACCGCGCTCACGCGGTGAGGAAACTTCTCGCTAATGACGGCTGCCTGTGACATGACGCATCCTCCTTAGCTGGTGGCGACAATCGGGACGACACCCGACTCCCTCGCGCGTGGGAGTCGCCAGCGGATTCGGAGTTCAACATCGGATCGGGCGACCGGTGCGGTCAGGGGAAGTTGACGTGCGTCCGCGACTGGCCTCCGGCACGGACATTCAGGCTGAACTCGCGCGTTTCACCCGCGTAGCTGGCCTCCGCTCGATAACGCCCCTCGGGGAGGTCGACGTACATGATCGGCCCGTCGCTCTCGGCCTGGAAGACGACCGAGCCGTCACGATCACGCACGGTCAGTGCCACGCGCGAGACGAACGCACCGCGCTCGCCCCGGGAGAATTCCAGTCGTTGCGTGTAGTTCGCGCCGTGGCGGTCGAGCCACTCCCGTTCCGCCACCCCGATGCCGCCGGTCAGGTAGCGAATGTCGTTCGCCTCACGCTCGGTCAGGCTCACCTGCTCGACCTCCTGTTCGGTCGCCGGCTGACGTTCTTCTTCCGTGATCGGCTCCCAGCCTTCCTCGAGCCAGGGTTCGTCGTTGGCGGCGTGAGCCAGGGACAGGCCCAGAACGACCGCCGTTGTTGTCAGGATGATCCTGCGCATGACAATACCTCCTCGTCGATCAATGGAAGGAAAACGATCTCGGAACCTACAGTATTGGACAGGATCGATGATTTTTTCGTTCCCGGACCGGCAACCGCAGAGCCGGGAAACCACCGCCGAGGCCGGCGGGCCCTGCAAGCCAGCGTTTTATCACCGATCATTGAGGCGGGTGACGGACTCGGCGATCCCAAGGATTGCCCTGTAGGCCCGGTGGTCGTCGTACCGGGCCGCCTGGGTCTCCGCAGGGTAATCACCCGCCCCTCGCACCCATCGCACTCAGGAACAGGAACCGGTTGATGAAGCGACCCACCGGATTTACATGGATGATGACAGTGGCGACACTCGCCGCCTCCCTGGCCGGCTGCGCGCTCCCCACGCTGGAGGGTCGCAGCGTGTCGACTTCCCTCGAACCCGAGCAGGCGCGTGCCACCTCGCTCGGGCAGGCCATCTCGCCGGTGGTGAATGCCCACCCGGGCCAGACCGGCACCCGCCTGCTCTACCAGCCGCTGGACGCGTTCGCCACTTGGGCGCGACTGGCCCGGGAAGCCGAGTGCACGCTGGACATGCAGTACTACATCTGGAGCGCTGACGTCTCGGGCATCTGGCTGTTCGGCGAATTGCTGGATGCCGCCGAGCGTGACGTGCGTGTCCGCCTGCTCCTCGACGACATGGGTGTTACCGGCCTGGATCCGGAACTGGCCGCCCTCGATGCGCACCCGAACATCGAGGTGCGGCTCTTCAACCCCTTCGTGCTGCGCAACCAGTACAAGTGGCTCGGCTTTCTCACCGACCTTCCCCGCGTCAACCGCCGCATGCACGAGAAGGTGTTCATTGCCGACAACCAGGTAGTGATCATTGGCGGGCGGAACATCAACGACAAGTACTTCGGGGCCGAACAGAAGGCGATGTTCTTCGATCTCGACGTGCTGACGCTCGGACCGCTGGTGGACGAGGTCTCGCGCCGCTTCGACCGATTCTGGGCCAGCCCCTCGTCCTACCCGGTGGACCGCTTGCTACCCGCAGCGGAACCGGGCGTGGCCGAGCGTCTGGCCGAGTCGACCGACCCGTCGGCCCCGGGGCCGGCGGCGGCCGAATACCGCTCTGTACTGGAACGAACCGACCTGGACACCGCCCTGTTCGGCGAGGCAGGCGACCTCGTATGGACGCCCGCCATCCTGGTGGCCGACGAGCCGAGCAAGGGACTCGGCGCCCCGGAGGATCGCGACGAACTTCTGACCTACCAGCTCCGGGAGATCCTCAAGACCCCCACGACCTCCATCGATGTCATCTCGTCGTTCTTCGTGCCGACACCGACCGTCACCGAAACCCTGACCACGCTGGCCGGACGCGGCGTGCGCGTGCGCGTTCTCACCAATTCGCTGGAAGCCACCGACATGCCCCCCGTGCATGCCGGTTACTCCCGCTACCGCAAGGCCCTGGTCAAGGGCGGCGTCGAACTCTACGAGATGTACCCGCTGCCGGGAACCGATCCGGAATCCATCCGGCTCTCGCCCTTCGGCCACTCCGGCACCACACTGCATGCCAAGGCAATCATCGTGGACGGTCGGCAGGTCTTCCTCGGCTCCTACAACGTCGACCCGCGGTCGGTGAACCTCAATACCGAACTCGGGCTGGTGATCGACAGCCCCGAAATCGCCACCCAGATCGACCGCGTCTTCAACCAGAGCGTCCCCGCCACCGCCTACGAGGTAAGGATCGAGGGCGACGACCTCTACTGGCTCGAACGGACCGGCAATGGCGAAACCATCCGTCACGACGAGGAACCCGGGGCGGGGTTCATCAAGCGCGGGGCCGTGCTGCTGTTCTCGCTGATGCCGATCGAGTGGCTGTTGTGACGGCGGCGGTTCGCAGCCCTGGTTGCGGGAACGAATCCGCCCCTCTCCCGGTTCGCTTGCCTATAGTCGACCCAGGAACAACCGTACCGGAGGGGCGGCTCCATGAGTGGCAAACGCCTCAAGCGCTACCGCGAGAAGCGCGATCTCGGCAAGACGCCCGAACCCCGCGGCGGACATCGCTCGGGCAAGGGCGGTCGCCGATTCGTGATCCAGAAACACGATGCCAGCCGGCTTCACTACGACTTCCGTCTGGAGGTCGACGGCGTTCTGGTCTCGTGGGCGGTTCCGAAGGGGCCGTCGACCGACCCGGGCGAGCGTCGCCTGGCGGTGCGCACGGAAGACCACCCGCTGGACTACGCGACGTTCGAGGGCGTGATCCCGGAGGGGCAATACGGCGCCGGGGCCGTGATCGTCTGGGACACGGGCACCTACCGCAACCTGCGCGCCAACAAGGGACCGAACAGCCTGTCGATGCCCCGCTCGATCGAGGACGGCCTGGTCGAGGTCTGGCTCGAGGGCGAGAAACTCAAGGGCGGCTACGCGCTCAAGCGCCTCGAGGACCGCGAAGCCGACTGGTTGCTGATCAAGATGGACGACGAGGAGGCCGACGCCCGCCGCAACCCGGTGAGCACCGAGCCCGAGTCGGTGCTTAGCGGTCGGAGCGTGGAGCACGTCTACCGGGAACTGGAGGACGAGGAGCATGAGTGACTGGCGGCAGCGATTGTCCGGGGAGGATCGGGCCAGCCTGAAAAAGGCTGCCATGCCGAGCTGGACCCGGCCCATGCTCGCCACCCTCACCGACGAGCGCTTTTCCTCGAAGGACTGGATCTACGAGCGCAAGCTCGACGGCGAGCGCTGCCTGGTTTTCCGGGACGGCAAGGGCGTTCGCCTTTTCTCCCGCAACCGCAAGTCCCTCAACGCCACCTACCCCGAGCTCGTGGAGGTGCTGGAAAAGGCCGCCGGAAACGACTTCGTCGCCGATGGCGAGATCGTGGCCTTTTCCGGCGGACTGACCAGCTTCTCGCGCCTGCAGAAGCGCATCGGCATCACCGACGAGAAAGAGGCCCGGGAAAGCGGTGTCCGGGTCTGGATCTACCTGTTCGACCTGCTGCACTACGACGGCTTCGACCTCGAATCCCTGCCCCTGCGTGCGCGCAAGCGGATCCTGCGGCAGGAGCTGTCCTTCCGTGACGGGCTGCGCTTCACCCCGCACCGCAACGAGACGGGCGAGGCATTCTTCGACGAGGCCTGCCACAAGGGCTGGGAAGGCCTGATCGCCAAGCGAGCCGACTCGCCCTACCTCCACAGCCGCTCTCGCGACTGGCTCAAGTTCAAGTGCGTCAACCAGCAGGAATTCGTCATCGGCGGCTACACCGACCCGCAGGGCAGCCGCAAGGGTTTTGGCGCCCTGCTGCTGGGCTACTACGAGGACGGGGATCTGCGCTATGCCGGCCGCGTGGGGACCGGCTTCGACGAGTCCACCCTCGAGCGCCTGCACGAGGCGCTCCGTTCACGTGCCCGCAAGACGCCAGCGTTCGCCGACCCACCGGCAGATGCCGGCGGGCGGGTGCACTGGGTCAGCCCGACGCTGGTCGCCGAGGTCGGTTTCACCGAGTGGACGGACGAGGGATATCTCCGCCATCCGCGCTTCCTCGGCCTGCGCGACGACAAGGCGCCGGCCGACGTCCACCGCGAGGAGGCCTCGGGATGACACGGATCAACGGCCACGAGATCGACATCGACAACCGGGACAAGGCGCTGTTCCCGGGTGAAGCCATCACCAAGGGCGACGTGATCGACTACTACCGGGAGATCGCCGAGTACATCCTGCCGCACATCGAGGGCCGCCCGCTCACCCTGCAACGTTTCCCCGATGGCCTCGACGAGGATGGCTTCTACCAGCAACAGGTCCCCGAGCATTTCCCGGACTGGATCGACACCCGCTCGCTGCCCCGCGCCGACGGCAGCGAGCGGATCGACCACATCCTGTGCAACGACACGGCCAGCCTGGTCTACCTTGCGAACCTCGCCACGATCACCATTCATCGCTGGCTTGCCCGAGCACCTCGCTTCACCCGCCCCGATTGCCTGATCTTCGACCTGGACCCTGCCGGCGAAGACTTCACCCCGGTTCGGGATGCCGCCCGGCAGGTGGTCGAGCTGATGCAGACGCTGGAAGTCATGCCCTTCGTCATGACGACCGGTTCGCGCGGCCTGCACGTGATCGCCCCGCTCGCCCCGGAGCTCGACTTCGACGCAGTGCGCGAGATCGCCACGGGCATGGCCGGGCACCTCGCCGCCCGGCACCCCGAGACGCTGACCACCGAACAGCGCAAGGACAAGCGCCGCGGTCGCCTCTACCTGGACGTGATGCGCAACGCCTACGGCCAGACCGGTGTGGCGCCCTATTCCCTCCGGGCCCATCCCGGTGCGCCGGTGGCCACGCCGCTGTCGATCGACGAACTCGATCGGGGCGACCTCGGTCCGCAGGACTATCACATCGGCAATATTTTCCGTCGCTTGGGGCAGACGGGCGATCCCTGGGCGGACATCCGCCGGCACGCGGTCGACCCCCGCGGGCTCCGCGATCGCCTCGAGGCCCTGCGGAAGGACGACGGCTGAATGCCGTGTCAGCAGGGTCGCCCAAATCACCACGCGGCAATCCCCGGTTTCCTGATCTATCAATATGAGATCAGGGGACGAGCCACGACACGGTCGCCCCGCATCGTTCACGTCTACCCTCCAGCGAGGTCAGCCGCATGTCCGACCACAAACCCGATACGCCCGAGGCGCTCGAAGAGGCCCTGGCCGCCGCCTTCGAAACCGATCCGTGGATCAACCGGCACCATTCACCCATCCGTGTCTCGGTCGAGGGCGACCGGGTGATCCTCGAGGGCCGGGTGGAACACGTCGCCGCCATACGCCGCGCCCTGGCACTGGCCGAACAGCTCGCAGCCCCCCACCGGGCCGTCGAGGATCGGCTGAGACGTCGGCCGATCGAACCCATGGGGGACCGCGAACTCCGTGACGAGGCCGTGAATGCCTTCACCGGCGAACCGGTGTTTGCCGGCTACACGCTGCGGACGCACACCGGCGACAAGACCGAGACCATCCACGACGGCGGCCCGGATGCCGGCCGTATCCTCGTGGCCATCGAGGACCCGGGCACGATCACGCTGACCGGCTCGGTCGGCAGCCTGTCTCATCGCCGACTGGCCGAGGCACTGATGTGGTGGATCCGGGGCTGCGAGACGGTCGACAACTGCCTCGAGATCGACCCGCCGGAGGAGGACTCCGACGACGAGATCAACGACGCGGTGCGGATCGTGCTGGAAAAGGACCCGATGGTGCATGCCGACCTGCTGCGCATCGGCACCGCCGCGGCCATCGTGCATCTCGACGGCACGGTCGCCACCGAGGCAGAAAAACGCTTCGCGGTACTCGACTGCTTCTCCGTCCCCGGCGTCTACGACGTTCTCGATCGCCTGCAGGTCAACCGCTGACCTCGTCCGGCGCCTGGCAGTGCGGGCAGTACCACGCCGTCCGGCCACAGGCGCGCACGGTGTCCAGTGCCTCGCCACAGGCCGGGCACCGCCCACCCTCCCCGCGATTTGGCAACAGGTAGCCATCCGGTAACCGCGCCGGATCGGCCCCGGCGGCCACCGCACCCTCCAGCACCCGCTGCATGATCCCGTACACGCTTTCCGCCTGCGTTCCGTTGAGGGAGTTGCCAGCATGCTTCGGGTGAAGCCCGGCCTGGAACAGGATCTCGTCGCTATAGACGTTGCCGATGCCGGCGAGCCGAGCCTGGTCCATCAGCCAGCACTTGATCGCACCGCGGTACCCGCGCAGGCCGGAAACGAAGCTCTCGCGGTCAATCGCCAGTGCATCCGGTCCCAGTTCACGAGAGGCGGCAAATGCCTCGGGGCTCTCCGTCCAGCCGATCATGCCCAGGCGACGCGGCGAGTCGTAGGCGACACCACCGTGGTCGAAGGTGACCACCAGGCCGGCATGTTCGGGTTGCGCGCCCTTCCCCTCGAGCATCACCAGGGTGCCACTCATGCCGAAGTGCAGCACCAGCCAGCCGTCGCGACCCTCGCGTGCGGTGAACAGGTACTTGCCGTGACGCCGCGTCTCGACCAGGGAGTGGTTCTTGAGGAGCCGGCCCAGGGACTGAGGCGAGATGTCGGCCAGCAGGTCCGGGGCGCTCACCGTTGTGCGGCGCACCGGGCGGCCCAGGCCGTGTGCGTCCAGGGTCCGGCGGAAGGTCTCGACGTCGGGTAGCTCGGGCATGGTGTCAACCGACCAGCTTGCGCAGGGCGGAAAGCCCCCGCGTGTTGATGACGTCGTCTGCCGAGAGCCAGCCGCGGCGCGCCTGGGTGACCCCGAACCGCATGGCTCCAAGCTGGGTGTCGGCGTGGGCGTCGGTGGATATGGCAACCTTCACGCCGTGCTCGCGGGCGAGCATGCAGGCGGCATCGTCCAGGTCCAGGCGAGACGGCTGGGCGTTGACCTCGAGAAAGCAGCCGCGCTCGGCCGCCGCCCGGACCACCTGCCCCATATCGATGGCGTAGGGACGGCGCTGGTTGATCAACCGCCCGGTAGGATGGCCGAGAATGGTGAAATGCGGGTTCTCCATCGCGCGGAGGACCCGCTCGGTCTGCTGCTTCTCCGGGAGGTTGAAGCGCGAGTGGATCGAGCAGACGGTCAGATCCAGCCGGTCGAGCACGTCGTCGGGCAGGTCGAGCCGCCCGTCGGCGAGGATGTCGACCTCGATGCCCTTGAGGACCGTGATGCCATCGAGCTCCTCGTTCAGCCGATCGATGGCGTCCACCTGCGCGAGCAGCCGGTCTGCATCCAGGCCGTTGGCCACGCGCACGGCCTTCGAATGGTCGGTGATCGCCAGGTACTCGTAGCCCCTCGCCCGCGCCGCTCGCACCATGGTTTCCAGATCGTGCTGACCGTCGGTGGCATCGGTGTGGCAATGAAGGTCGCCACGGATGCCCTCCAGCCGGACCAGTTCCGGCAACCGGCCCTTCTCCGCGGCCTTGATCTCGCCGCGGTCCTCGCGCAGTTCCGGCACGATGAACGGTAGCCCGACTGCCTCGAAGACCTCCGCCTCGGTTCGGCCGGCGATCCGTTTGGCGCCCCGGTATACCCCGTACTCGTTGATCTTCAGGCCGCGATCGACACCGCGCCTTCGTACGGCGATGTTGTGGGCTTTCGACCCGGTGAAGTAATGCAGTGCCGCCCCGGCACCGACTGCCGGGACCACCCTCAGGTCGACCTGGAGCCCCGAGCGCAGGTGGACGGTCGACCGCGTGGTCCCGTGGGAGACCACCCGGCGCACGTCGTCGTGGGTGACGAAGCGATCCATGACCGGGGAATCCTTGCGACAGGTGACCAGGATGTCGAGATCGCCGACGGTCTGCTTGCCCCGGCGGTAGCTGCCCGCCAGCCAGACCTTCTTGACGCCCTCCACACCCCGCAGCCACTCGGCCAGGGGCTCGGCGACCTCCTCGGCGTCCGCCCATCGCATGCGCTTGTCGCCATCCTTCAGCGACTCGATCCCCGCGGCAATCGTGTCCTCGAGCTTCTTGCCGAAACCCTCGAGTTCGTGCACCCGCCCCGATTCGACGGCACGGGTGAGGTCATCGAGGCTGCGGATACCGAGCTCGTGGTAGAGCTGCCCCACCCGCCTGGGGCCCAGCCCCTCGATCTCGGTCATCTCGGCCAGCGCCGCTGGCACCCGTGCCTCGACCTCTTTCAGCATCGGCAACTCGCCGGTGTCTACCAGCGTGGCGATCTTCTCGGCCAGGTCCTTGCCGATGCCCGGCAATTCGGCGAGGTCATGCCCGTCGGCGAGCAGGGTTGCCATCTGCTCGGAATGCCCCTCGATCAGGCGCGCGGCATTCCGATAGGCACGAACGCGAAAGGGATTGGAGCCCTCGATCTCCAGCAGGGTCGCCAGACGGTCGAAGCAGGCCGCGATCTCGCGGTTGTGCACGCTCATCGGCGGCCTCCCCGGCGCCGGTCGGGCGAGCTGCGGGGCTGGTGCGGCATCGCGGACGTATCGTTCATCACGGGCCTCCCTGAATCCACGTCATCGGCCAAGCGTAGTCCAGTCACCCCCGTGCAAACGTGGAAACCGAGCGAGCGGATGGCAGCCCGCCGGATGGTTCAGCGAAGCTGGCTGTCCTTGGATCCGCGGCGATTGTAGGGCGAGGCGGTTTCCTGGGCCTCGTCCCGCTCGGACTGGCAGGCCACGCACAGGCGCACACCCGCCAGGGCCCGGCGGCGGGCCTCGGGAATCGGCTCACCGCATTCCTCGCACTCCTGCAGGCTCTCGCCTGCCGGGATCTCGCTGCGCACGCGCTGCAGCGC
>NZ_JAWLBP010000055.1:0-12427 GCF_041687595.1 Guyparkeria sp.
CGCTCAAACCGAGCAGCAGGCCGAGGCCGGCAATGAGTTTCGCTTGCGGTGACATGACATCTCCTTGTTCGTTGTTATTCCCTGTGGGCATTGCACCCTGATACGCATGATCGCATGTTTAGCCGACGTCGTGCGCGCCCGCCGTGATCGGCCACACAAGCAAAAGGCCAGCGCCCCGGCGGGTTCTCCCCCGCTCGGCGCGCCGGCCTCTCTCTTCGAGCTTCCAGCTGTCAGCTTCAGGCTCTATCCCTGCTTCGGCCCCACCCAGACCTGCTGCGCATTGACGAACATCTTGATGCCGTGCGGCCCCAGTTCGCGGCCGTAGCCGGAGCGTTTCACGCCGCCGCTGGGCAGGCGCGGGTCGGTCTTGACGATGCCGTTGATGGCGACCTGGCCGGTCTCGATGTCGCGGGCCATGTTGATGGCGCGGGCCGTGTCGCCGGTCCAGACGGCCGCGCCCAGGCCGTACTGCGTGCCGTTGGCCATCTCGAGGGCTTCGTCGGCATCACGGGCGGACATGGCCACGGCGATCGGGCCGAAGGTTTCCTCGCAGAAGGCGACCATGGAATCGTCGACGTCGGCGAGCAGGGTGACCGGGTAGAAGAAGCCGTCACCCTTGGGCATCTCGCCGCCCATCAGGCAGCGCGCGCCGGCATCGACGGATGCCTGCACCTGGCGATGCAGACCGTCGCGCAGATCGGCGCGAGCGATGGGACCGACGTCGGTGGATTCCTCGCGCGGGTCGCCCATCTTCAGCTTCTCGAGGCGGACTTTCATCATGTCGAGGAAGCGCTCGTAGATGGACTCCTCGATGATGATGCGCTTGGCCGCGATGCAGGACTGCCCGGCGTTGATGATCCGCGAGAGCACCACGGTGTCGGCGGCGGCCTCGAGATCGGCATCCGCCAGCACGATCACCGGGTCGGAACCGCCCAGTTCCAGCACGGCCGGCTTGATGTGCCGCGCGGCGGTGGCCGCGACGATCGATCCGGCATGGTCGGAACCGGTGAACGACACCGCGCGCACGCTCTCGTTCTCGATCGCCCCGGCGATGTCGTCTCTCTCCAGCGGCATGTTCTGGAACACGCCCTGCGGGAAGCCGGCCTTCTCGAAGGACTCGATGATGCCCGCCGCGCAGGCGGGCACGTGGGCGTCGTGCTTCATCACGCAGGTATTGCCCGCCATCAGCGCCGGGGCGGCGAAGCGAAAGGCGAGCCAGAACGGCGCGTTCCACGGCAGGATGCCAAGCACCGTGCCAATCGGCAGGTACTGCACGTAGCTGACGGTGGCGTCCGAGCCGAGCATTTCCGCTTCCAGGTACCGCTCTGCGTGCGCGGCGTAGTGCTCGGCGCACCAGGCGGCCTTGTCCACCTCGCCGCGGGCCTCGCGGATGGGCTTGCCCATCTCGTCGGTCATCAAGAGGGCCAGGCGCTCGCGGTCGTCTCGCATGACCTCGGCGACACGACTCATCAGCGCGGCGCGCTCACCGAAACTGGTCTTGCGCCAGTCGCGGTAGGCCACGTCCGCCCGTTCCAGAACGGCATCGCGCTGGGCGGGGTCGAGCACGGGGAACTCGTGCAAGGTCTGGCCGTTGGTGGGGTTGATGACGGTCTGGGTCATGAGGCGCGCGTCTCCTTGTTGCTGTTCCCGGATGCGGGCTTGCCCGTCTTCCCGGTCGTTTTCTCCGCCGCCTTTCGGGCGGCCTGCTCGCCGGCCTTTCCCGGGTGATCACTGCTGACGTCGGCGGCGAGCAGCTCGATCACGGGCTCTTCCTCGATCTCGCGGCGACCTTCTTCCAGCTTGACGGTGAAGTTCTGCTCCATGTCGAAGAACGACTTGCAGCCATCCGAGGTGATGTAGATGGTGTCCGAGATGCCGCAGGTCTTGTCACCGTCCACGCCCCACGCCCAGGGGATGATGTGGAAGGTCATGCCCTCGCGCAGGACGGTCTTGTCGCCGTGCATGAGGCTGAGGATGTAGCCCTCGTCCCAGCTGGGCGGGAAGGCGATGCCAATGGAATAGCCCGAGCGGGTGATCAGCTTCCCGTGGGCGTCGTCGACGGTCATGATCGAACGGACCAGGTTGTCGGCGTCCGAGACGGTCACGCCCGGACGGATCAGCGCCTTGACCCGCTCGAGCGCCTCCTTCATGCGCTCCTGCGCCTTCCACATCAGCTCGCTGGGTTCGCCCAGCACGGCGGTGCGCATCATCGCGGTGTGGTAGCGGCGGTAGCAGCCGGCCACTTCGAGGAAGACGTGCTCGCCGGGCTTGACCACGCGCCCCTCCCAGGTGGCGTGGCCGATCATGGTGCGCGGCCCGGAGGTGACGTAGGGCAGCACGGCGGGCGGCTCGCCGCCGGCACGGAACATCGCCGCGCAGATCTCGGCACCGATCTCGTTCTCGGTCACACCCGCCTTGCAGGCCTCCAGCCCGGCCTTCATGCCGGCCTCGGTGGCGATGGCCGCGCGGCGCATCACCTCGATCTCGTGGATCGACTTGGTGCGCCGGCCGCACTCGACGATGCCGAAGCAGTCCAGCAGCTTCGCCCCGGTAAGCGTGGTGTGCAGCGCGTCCTGCTGGTAGGCGGGGAAGAAGTAGCTGTTCCGCTCGTAGCCGATGTACTTGTTCGCCAGCCCGAATTCCTTCAGGGAGGAGACCAGCATCTGGATGGCGTCCCCCGTGTCCGGGTAGGGCCGGGTGATCTCCACCCAGGTACGCGCATGGACGTTGGACTCCTCCATCGTCCGCGTGATCATGAACGGCTCGTTGTCGAGCGGCACCACCAGCGCCTGGAAGAACGAGTACCCCGTGGTCTGGTAGTCGGTGAGGTACATCAGGTTCTCGGGATCGGTGATGATCACCGCGTCCAGGAGCCGCTCGGCCATGCGCATGCGCAGTTCGCCCAGCCGGCGCTCGTACTCTTCCATCGGGAAGGTCATGTCGTCGCGATGTCGCATTGTCTAGCCCTCCACCTGGGCGTCGACGGCCTGTTCGAAGAGATCCAGTCCTTCCTCCAGGTCGTCGTCGGGAATGGTCAGCGGCGGGATCAGCTTGATCACCTGGCCCTTCGAGCCGCAGACCGCCGCCAGCAGGCCGCGGTCGAAGCATTCGCGCGCCACGCGCTTGGAGAGGTCCCCGTCGATGAAGTCGATCGCCTGCATCATGCCGCGGCCCCGCACGGCGAAGCGCGGGTACTTGCCGGCGATCTTCTCCAGGCGCTTTCGGATCACCTCGCCCTTGCGGCGGGTCTCCTCCATGAATGTCGGGTCGTCGAAGTAGCCCAGCGCCACGGTGCCGGCGATGAACGACAGGTCCTGCCCGCGGAACGTGCCGGTGTGCTCGCCCGGCTTCCAGTGCTTGTCGTGCTCGGGCTTGTTGAGGTTCATGGCGATGGGCGTGCCGAAGCCGCCAAGCCCCTTGGCCAGCGTGATGATGTCCGGGTCGAGATCCATGTCGTCGAAGCTGAAGTACGACCCGGTACGCCCGGAGCCCATCTGGATGTCGTCGACGATGAACAGCGCGCCCGTCTCGCGGGCCAGGTCCTGGATGCCCTTCAGCCATTCCTCGGAGGCGACGCGCACGCCACCCTCGGCCTGGACGGTTTCCACCAGGAACGCCGCCGGCGGCGCGTAGCCGGTCGACGGGTCGGCATAGATGTCGCGCAGCCGCTCGAGCGACGGCATGCCGCAACCCAGCGTGCAGTTGGGGCACTGGGTCTCGCAGCCGAAGGCCTGGTGGACGACGTTGTCCAGCGGCACACCGGCGGCGTTGCGGAAGTGCGCGTTGGTGGTCGCGGCCAGCGCGCCGAGCGTCATGCCGTGAAAGGCGTGGTGGAAGGAGACCACCTGCGTGCGGCCGGTGACGCGTCGGGCCAGCTTGAGCGCCGCCTCGACGGCGTTGGTGCCGGTCGGGCCGACGAACTGCAGCCGGTAGTCCATGTCGCGCGGTTTCAAGATCGTCTCGACGAACTTGTTGATGAAGGCGCGCTTGGCACTGGTGTACATGTCCAGGCTGTGAGCGACGCCATCATTCTGGATGTAGTCGATCAGCGCGTCCTTCATCTTCGGGTCGTTGTGCCCGAAGTTCAGCACCCCGGCGCCCGCATAGAAATCGATGTAACTCCGCCCCTGCTCGTCGGTCTGCCGGGCGTTGCTCGCCGAATGAAAGACCGTCGGCGCCGCGCGACAGTACGCGCGGATCTCGGATTCCCACTGCTCGAACACCTGCATGTGCATTCTGTCTCTCCACTGGTTGCGGGTGTGGTCGGGGCCGCCGGGGTTGCCGGCGGACCGCCAGGGCCGGAGGTCCGGCATCTCTTTGGGCCGACAGGCGGAACCTGCCTTCGTTCAGTCCGTCTCGGTCACCACGGCCGCACCGACCAGGTCGGCGAAGATCCGACCCACGGGGTCGATCAACCGGTCGTTGAAGTCGTAGCGCGGGCTATGACAGGGCTCGTGATGGCCCTGCCCGTCGTCGGCGCCGATCAGGGCGAAAGCGCCGGGCACCTCTCGAAGGTAGTAGCTGAAATCCTCGGATGCCATGATCGGCACCGGCAGGCGGGTGTCGCGCCACTGGGCCCCCAGCACGCGACCCAGCGTGCTGCGATAGGCCGCGGCGGGCTCGGGATGGTTGACGGTGGCGTGATAGCGCGGGGTAAAGGTGACCCGGGCCTCGACACCGTAGGCCGCGGCGGTGTCCCGCGCGACCTGCTCGAGATGCTCGGCGACCGCGTCGCGATCCTCCGTGCGCGCAACGCGGACCGAACCGGCCAGGCGCGCGGTATCCGGGATGGCGGTGATAGCCCCGCCCGCCTCGAAGGTGGTCACGCTGACCACCGCCGGCGTCTGTGGGGCCAGGCGACGGGAGACGATTTGCTGGATCGCCTGGACGACCGCCGATCCGGCGAGCACCGGGTCGCGGCAGGCCTCGGGCTGGCTGGCGTGTCCGCCGCTGCCGGTCAACCGGATCTCGAACGTCCCGTTCGCTCCCATCACCGGGCCGTCCGGGCAGACGGCATGGCCGAAGGGAATGGCCGGCCAGTTGTGCCAGCCGAACACCCAGTCCACCCCCTCGAGCGCCCCGTCGCGGATCATCTCGCGCGCGCCGTGGCCGCCCTCCTCCGCCGGCTGGAACAACAGGGTGACCGGACCAGGCAGTTCACGCTCCCAGGTCTTGAGCCAGCGGGCGACCGCCAGCAGGGTGGCGGTGTGACCGTCATGTCCGCAGGCATGCATGATGCCCGGCGTGCCGGAGGCCCACGTCTTGCCGCTGATCTCGTCGATGGGCAGGGCGTCGATGTCCGCGCGCAATGCGATGTGCCGACCGGCAGCATCGGCCGCCAGCTTGCCGATCGTGCCGGTGCCGGCACAGGCGCGCCAGGGGATGCCGAGCTGGTCGAGCTCGTGGCGAATGGTGGTGGCCGTGGCATGTTCCTGCCAGGTCAGCTCGGGGGACTGGTGCAGGCGACGGCGAAAGGCCGTGGCGTCGGTGGCAATGTCCGTCCAGATCGATGGCACCGCAGGCCTCCTTGTCCGGTGTGACGTTCGGCCACACCCTGGATGAATGGTGATGATTCGAGCTAATCACAGTCGCTGCCTGGCGCGCAACAACCCCGTGACCGCGGCGTTGTGGGCAGGCCACAGCGATCCGGGGCACCACGGGTAGCCGGCGAAACTTTCCGGCTTGCCCAAAGTCCACTGATGCAATCAACAAATTTTCTGATAGATTCCCGAGTCACTGCATTCACGACCCAACCGATCCGGGGGAACATTCATGCTGTTCGAAGCATTCGAAGAGAAAGGCCTTTCGCAACTGAGTTACGCGGTGGGCTGCCAGCAGAGCATGGAACTGGCCATCGTCGATCCGCGCCGCGACATCGATATCTACCTCGACTTCGCCGAGCGCGAGGGCTACGTCATCCGCCACGTGCTGGACACACACATCCACGCGGATTACGCCTCCGGTGCCCGCGAACTGGCCGAGGCGACCGGCGCCAAGCTGCACCTGTCGGCCTACGACGACAACGAGGTCTTCGAGGTCGGATTCGACCACCTGCCCATGCAGGAAGGTGACTCCGTCCAGATGGGCAACGTGCGCATCGAGGCGATGCACACCCCCGGCCACACCCCGGAACACATCTCCTTCCTCGTCTACGACGGCGCCCGCTCGGTCGACGTGCCGGCCGTCTTCCTGACCGGCGACTTCCTGTTCGTCGGCAGCCTCGGCCGCCCGGACCTGCTGGGCGAGGAGGCCACGCGCGGGCTGGCCAAGCAGGCCTTCCACAGCGTGCGCGAGAAGATCCGTGATCTGCCCGACGGGCTCGAGATCCGCCCGGGCCACGGTGCGGGTTCGGCCTGTGGTGCCGGCATGGCCGGCCGCACGGTGTCCACGCTGGGCTACGAGCGGGAGGCCAACCCGCTGCTCGACCCGTCATTGAACGAGGACGAGTTCATCGAGCTGCTGATCGGCAATCTGCCGCCGGCGCCGGACTTCTACCCGCGCAACAAGGTCACCAACTCGGAGGGGCCCAAGCCGGTGCAGGCGATGGTCGACCTCCACCCGGACGTGGTCGAGGCCTTCGATCTCGAGGATCTCAAGGAGCAGGTCGCCAAGGGCGCGGTGATCATCGACGTCCGCGACCGACTTGCCTTCAACGCCGCCCACATCAAGGGCGCGCTGGGCATCGAGTTCGGCAGCGACCTGTCCACCTGGGCCGGCTGGATCGCCCCGGCGGACAAGCCGCTGATCCTCGTCGACGACGACGGCTACGACGAGCTGATCAGCGAGTCGATCCGCTGCCTCGTTCGCGCCGGACAGGACAACGTGGTCGGCTTTCTCGAGGGCGGCTTCGAGTCCTGGATGAAGGCCGGCGAGCCATTCGCCACCATCCCGCTGGTCGATGCCGAGACCGCGAAGGCGGAACTCGAACATGACCGCCGGCCGATGGTCGACCTGCGAACGAAGACCGAATGGGAGGATGGCCACGCCCTGGGCGCCCGGCACGTCCAGACGCAGGATGTTCGCTCGGGCATCGACGGCGTCGGCAAGGACGAGCCGGTCACGCTGGTCTGCGGCTCGGGCATGCGCTCGACCGTCGCCGCCAGCCTGCTGAAGCGCGAGGGCTACACCAACATCGCCAACCTGATGGGCGGGATGGACGCCTGGAAGGAAGCCGGCCTGCCGGTCGTCTCGAAAGACTGAGGCAAAGACCCCGGGCTGAACGACGAAACCCCGCTCATCGAGCGGGGTTTTTGTCATCCGGAATCCGGTCGAAGCGCGTGAAAAAACCCCTGTCGGGCGACAGGGGTTTTTCGTTTCCGGACAGCGCAGGACAGCCGTCAGAACGGAATGTCATCCTCGCCGAAGCCATCATCGATGGACTTGGCCGGGCGCTCGTCCTGGCGCGGCGGCGGGGGCGGCGCGCCGTAGTCGGACTGGCCGCCACCGTAGCCGGCGCCGGCACCACCAGCCGCGGCCCCACCGCCATAACCACCCTGGCTGGCCTGACCACCGCCGTAGCCGCCACCCTGACCGCCACCGGCACCCGGTCGGCCACCAAGCATCTGCATCTCGTTGGCGACGATCTCGGTGGTGTAGCGATCCTGGCCGTCCTGGCCCTGCCACTTGCGGGTCTGCAGGCGGCCCTCGATGTAGACCTGGCTGCCCTTCTTCAGGTACTCGCCGGCGATCTCGGCCAGACGACCGAAGAACACGATGCGGTGCCACTCGGTGTTCTCGCGGTTCTCACCGGTCTGCTTGTCCCGCCACTGCTCGGAGGTGGCCACGCGGATGTTCGTGACCTGCCCGCCGGACGGCATGTAGCGCACGTCCGGATCAACCCCGAGGTTGCCGATGATGATGACCTTGTTCACACCGCGGCTTGCCATATTCAAACTCCTTCGTGGTTCCTGCCGGCCGGTCGCGTCACCGGCGCAAACCGTCACTATAAAGGAAGCTCGGATTGAATCCGAGGCGCACGTGGCAAATCGCCGACCGACCCGGACGGGCGGCACGGGCCAACGAGATCGAGGCCCTTTCGACTACACTACCCGGTTCCGCGCCGAAAGCCGGTGGCGAGCCCATTCAAACGACCCAAGTACCTGACCATCATGGCCGATCCGTTCATCCGCATCCGCGGCGCACGTACGCACAACCTGAAGAACATCGACGTCGACCTGCCTCGCGAGAAGCTGATCGTCTTCACCGGGCTGTCGGGCTCGGGGAAGTCGTCGCTCGCCTTCGACACGATCTTCGCCGAGGGGCAGCGGCGCTACGTCGAGTCGCTGTCGGCCTACGCGCGCCAGTTCCTGTCGATGATGGACAAGCCGGACGTCGACACCATCGAGGGGCTGTCGCCGGCAATCTCGATCGAGCAGAAGACCACCTCGCACAACCCGCGCTCGACGGTGGGCACGGTCACCGAGATCTACGACTACCTGCGCCTCTTGTACGCCCGCGCCGGCATTCCGCGCTGCCCGGAGCACGACATCGAGCTCAAGGCGCAGACGGTCTCGCAGATGGTCGACCACGTGATGGACCTGCCCGAGGGCTCCAAGTGGCTACTGCTCGCGCCGGTGATCGAGAACCGCAAGGGCGAGCACCACAAGCTGTTCCAGGAATGGCAGTCGCAGGGCTTTCTGCGGGTACGCATCAACGGCACCGTCTACGAGATCGACGAGATCCCGACCCTCGATCCCAAGACCAAGAACACCATCGAGGTGGTGGTCGACCGCTTCAAGGTGCGAGACGACCTGCAACTGCGACTGGCCGAATCCTTCGAGACCGCGCTGCGCCTGGCTGACGGGCAGGCGATGGTCGTGTCCATGGATTCCGACGAAGAGCATGTCTTCTCTTCGAAGCACGCCTGCCCCAAGTGCGGCTACTCGCTGGGCGAGCTCGAACCGCGACTGTTCTCCTTCAACAACCCGGTCGGCGCCTGCCCGAGCTGTGACGGGCTGGGGGTGAAGCAGTTCTTCGACCCGCAGAAGGTGATCATCAACCCCGAGCTGTCGCTGGCCGCCGGCGCCGTGCGCGGTTGGGACCGGCGCAATGCCTACTACCACGCGCTGCTCTCCTCGCTGGCGCGGCACTACGACTTCGACCTCGAGACCCCGTGGGAGGAGCTGACCGACGAGTTGCGCGAGATGATCCTGCACGGTTCGGGCAAGGAGAAGATCGCGTTTACCTACATCGGCCCGCGCGGCCGGGCGAAGGAGCGCACGCATCCCTGGGAGGGCGTGCTGCCCAACATGTCGCGCCGCTACCGCGAGACCGAGTCGCAGGCGGTGCGCGAGGAACTGGCGCGCTACATCTCCGAGCAGGCCTGCCCGAGTTGTCATGGCACCCGCCTGAACCGCGCCGCGCGGCACGTGTTCATCGAGGGGCACAACCTGCCGACGATCACCCGCTGGTCGATCGGCTACTCGGCCGCCTTCTTCGCCGAGCTGGAACTGGAGGGCGCCCGCGGCGAGATCGCCACGCCGATCGTGCGCGAGATCCGTTCGCGGCTGAAGTTCCTGAATGACGTCGGACTGAACTACCTTTCGCTGGACCGCAGCGCCGAGACCCTTTCGGGCGGCGAGGCGCAGCGTATCCGGCTGGCGAGCCAGATCGGCTCGGGGCTGGTGGGCGTGTCCTACATCCTCGACGAGCCGTCGATCGGCCTGCACCAGCGCGACAACGACCGCCTGCTGGGAACGCTCACCCACCTGCGGGACCTGGGGAACACGGTGATCGTGGTCGAGCACGACGAGGACGCCATCCGCGCCGCGGACTTCGTGCTCGACATCGGTCCCGGTGCCGGTGCGCACGGCGGCCAGGTGGTCGCGCAGGGCACGCCCCAGCAGATCGAGGCCAACCAGGACTCGCTCACCGGGCAGTATCTCTCCGGCAAGCGGGAGATCGAGGTTCCCAAGCGCAACCGCGCCGATGCCGAGAAGATGCTGACGCTGGAGGGGGCGAGCGGCCACAATCTCCAGGGCGACCCGCTGCGCATCCCGCTCGGCCTGTTCACCTGCATCACCGGCGTGTCCGGCTCGGGCAAGTCGACTCTGATCAACGACACCCTCTACAAGATCTGCGCGCACCAGCTCAACCGGGCCAGCGCCACGGCCGCGCCGTACAAGAACATCCACGGGCTCGAGCAGCTCGACAAGGTGATCGACATCGACCAGTCGCCGATCGGGCGCACGCCGCGCTCGAACCCGGCCACCTACACGGGGCTGTTCACCACCATCCGCGAGCTGTTCGCCGGCACGCAGGAGGCCCGCTCGCGCGGCTACACGCCGGGCCGGTTCTCCTTCAACGTCAAGGGCGGGCGCTGCGAGGCCTGCCAGGGCGACGGGGTGATCAAGGTCGAGATGCACTTTTTGCCGGACGTGTACGTGCCCTGCGACGTCTGCGGCGGGGCGCGATACAACCGCGAGACGCTCGACATCCGCTACAAGGGCAAGACCATCACCGACGTGCTGGAGATGACCATCGAGGAGGCCGCCGAGTTCTTCGAGGCCGTGCCCAGCCTGCACCGCAAGCTGACCACCCTGATGGACGTCGGGCTGGGCTACGTGAAGCTGGGGCAGAACGCCACCACGCTCTCCGGCGGCGAGGCCCAAAGGGTCAAGCTCTCGCGGGAACTGGCCAAGCGCGATACCGGCCACACGCTCTACATCCTCGACGAGCCGACCACCGGCCTGCACTTCGAGGACGTCGCGCAACTACTCAAGGTGCTCTACCGCCTGCGCGATCACGGCAACACCGTGATCGTGATCGAGCACAACCTCGACGTGATCAAGACGGCCGACTGGATCGTCGACCTGGGACCGGAGGGCGGCTCCGGCGGCGGGCGCATCATCGCCTCGGGCACGCCCGAGCAGGTCGCCGAGGTCGAGGGCTCGCACACCGGGCATTACCTCAAGCGGATGCTGGTGCCGGCGAAGGCGTAACCGACCCACAGGGGCAAGTGTCCAGGCGTCAACCGATTGTGGGAGCGGGCCTTGCCCGCGAAAGCCGCGTCAGCGGCTGTGCCGCCAAACGGAATGCCCACGCATCAACTCGGGCGAGATCACCCCAGCGGGGACACGCGCCACCGGCGCGTTTCGCGAGCGAGGCTCGCTCCCACAGGGCGTGGTTACTCGAGGGTACGCTGCAGGCTCTCGAGCACGTCGCGGGTCTTTTCCTTGGTCTTGTCGATGACGTTGGAGGTGGTGTCCTTGGTCGCCTGCCAGGCGCTGGAGGCCCCGGACTTGGTGCTTGACCAGATGTCGGCGGCGGCTTCCTTGGTCTGGGCCCACCAGTCGTTGTCAACGCGCGGGTAGTCGCGCACCTGGTCGAGGTCGTCGTTGAGGAACACCGCGTAGGAGACGCGATCGAGCCGGTCGCCGGAGCGGGTCGCGACCGAGAACTGCTGGACCTCGACGAAGCGGTAGTCGTCATCCGCCACCCCATCGAGGTCATCGTCGAGTTCAATCACCAGGCCGTGGACCTTCATGTTCTCGGCCACCAGCACGTCCTCGACCTCGCCCACCTCGCGGTTGCGATCGGCGGCGAGAAAGACGTCGGCGCCGATCAGGGCATTCATGGAATACAGCCCTTCCGGCGCCGCCGTCTCCGCAAGCACGGGCTGGGCAAACATTGCGGCCATGGCACCGGCCAACAGGGTGTTCATGCGATTCATCTCGGCTCTCCTCGTCAGTCGGTCTCGGCACAGTCGACGCAGCGCGTCACACTGGGATCGTTTTGGAGTCGACGGGCTGGAATGGGTTCCCCACAGACGAAGCAGTCGCCGTATTCGTCGTTTTCCATCCGCCGCAGGGCACCCTCGATGCGGGCCAGCTCGTGCTCGCGCCGGGCACGGGTGGCCTTGGCCATTTCCTGGCCCTGCAGGGCATCCATGCGCGAAAGACGACCCTGGCGCGACTGGTCGAGCTCCACCGTCTGCGTGGCATCGGCGCTGTCGATCAGCAGTTGTCGCAATGCCTCTCGACGTTCCAGCAACTGGTCGTGAAGCGCCAGTCTTCGAGCGTTATCCATAGGGTTGTCAGTCGATCTTGATCTTGGCGTAACCACGCTGCGCGTAGGCCGCGGCGGTGACGAAGGTGTTGCCCACCTCGACCAGCGGCTCGATCAGGTCATTCTGGGTGATACCGGCGCGCCGGCTGGCAATCGAACAGACCTCCATGCGCTCGACACCCTTCAGAGTGTGCAACTCGGCCAGCCGCGCGTGAATCTGCAGAATCGTCTGGGCATTCTGTATGTCCCGGTCGGGGGCGTCACGGGTCAGCAGTCGAACCGACCCGCCACGAAAACCGAAGACCATGCGCGGCGTCACGCCCTGGCGTTCGAGGTCACGGTAGGTCTGCTCGATCACGCCCAGCCGGGCGAGCAGGGCATCCGGGTCGGCGGCGGTCACGTCCCAGAGGATGCGCGCCTC
>NZ_JAWLBP010000056.1:0-12246 GCF_041687595.1 Guyparkeria sp.
GCCGATGCGGGCACCAGCAGCCACGGCAGCGTCAGCAGCGGCAGGTACAGCAGGTAGTAGTAGAACGGTTCGGCGTGGTCGAACGCCTCGACGGTGCGGCCGACCATCTGCTTCCACAGCAGCTCCTCGGCCAATGCCGGTCCGCCGATGTGGGCAGCCCAGAGGGCCCAGAGCAAGCCCAAGGACGAACCGAGGAATCCGACCACCCCCGCGCGAATGAACCACCTCCAGTTCCGGGGGACGCCGGCCCACCAGGGGGCGGCCACTGTCAGGGGAACCAGATAGATGAGCACGAACGGTCCCTTGGCGAGCACGCCCAGGCCGGTGGCGAGAAACAGCCACGACCAGCCGATCCGTCGGGACTGGCCCAGCCTGACCAGCCCCAGCACGCCCAGGAGCACGAAGAACACCACCAGCTGGTCGAACATGACCATGGTGGCGAATCCAAGCCAGTACACGCAGCCGAGAAGGATCCAGGGAGCCAGCCGAGCCGCCAAGGGGACGTCGGGCCAGAGCCCCCGCGCCACGAGGCGCAGCAGGAAAAGGCTGCCCAGGGCAAATGCAGGGGCCACCAGCCGAGCCGTGATCTCGTTGACGCCGAACACGGCCCAGCCGGCATGGATCAGCCAGAACAGCAGAGGCGGCTTGTGAGCGTAGGGCTCACCGTTGAGCACCGGCAGGACCCACGACCCGGTCTGCCACATCTCCCAGGCGACGCCCAGGTAACGGGTCTCGTCCACCGGCATCAGCGGGCGAGCCAACAGGGAGGTGACGATCGTCAGGAGGAAAAGCGGTACCCAGCCCCAGTCCAGCCACCAGCCACCGGCGGAAACGGGACGGTCTTCAGCGGACCGGCGGTCGGGCTCGAGCAACGGGTTCCCCATGGGCGCCTCCTGCATTCATCTAATGCCGGATAGTGCCCGGGGAACCTGACGTCAAGCTGAAACCGCTGCGAACGTGCTAGCCGAGCCCCTTGGCCAGATCGGCGATGATGTCCCGGGGCGATTCGAGCCCGACGGAAAGCCGGACCAGGCCCTCGTCGATCCCGGCCTCGACGCGAGCCTCGGGAGAGAGCCGGCCGTGCGTGGTGCTCGCCGGGTGCGTGATGGTGGTCTTGGTATCGCCCAGATTGGCGGTGATCGACAGCATTTCGGTCCGGTCGATCACCTGCCAGGCGGCGTCGCGGCCACCCTCGACGACGAACGAGACGATCGCCCCCGGGCCGGACTGTTGCGCGGCGATGATGTCCGCCTGGGGATGGTCGGCCAGCCCCGGGAAATGCACCTTCGCCACCTTCGGATGAGCGACCAGCCAGTCGGCCACCTCGCGGGCATGGCGGCTGTGGGCCTCCATGCGCAGGTTCAGCGTCTCCAGCCCCTTGGCGAAGATCCAGGCGTTGAACGGCGACATGGTCGGCCCGCAGGTACGCAAAAAGCCGCGAACCTCCTTGCCCACGCGTTCGGCGTCTCCGACCACGGCCCCACCGATCGCCCGTCCCTGGCCGTCGAGGAACTTGGTCGCCGAGTGGATGACGATGTCCGCCCCCAGTTCGAGCGGGCGCTGGAGGGCCGGGGTGCAGAAGCAGTTGTCGACCACCAGGGCGGCGCCGTGCGCATGGGCAAGTTCAGCCAGGCGACGGATGTCGGCCACCTCGGTCAGCGGGTTGGACGGCGTCTCGATGAACAGCAGCGAGGTGCGATCGGTGACGGCGGTCTCCCACTGCGCCCAATCGGTCAGGTCGACCCAGCGCACGACCAGACCGAACTTGGCCAGGTACTTGTCGAACAGGACATTGGTCGTACCAAAGACCTGCCTGGAGATCACGACCTCGTCCCCGGCCTGGCATAGCGCCATGAAGGTGGACAGGATGGCCGCCATCCCGGAGGCCGTGGCGACACAGTCCTCGCCGCCTTCCATCGCCGCCAGGCGCTCCTCGAAAATGCGCGTGGTGGGGTTGGTGAAGCGCGCGTAGATGTTGCCCGGCTCGTCGCCGGCAAAGCGCGCGGCGGCCTGCGCGGCCGACTCGAACGTGAAGCTCGAGGTGGTGAAGATGGGCTCGCCGTGCTCGCGCTCCGGCGTGGGGTGGTGACCGACGCGGATCGCGCGGGTCGCCAGGGACCACTCGGCCGCATCGGGATCGTGTCTGCGATTGGAATCGTTCATCTGCTCGTTCGTATGTCCCGACCGTTCAACGGCCGTTGAAGAAGTGCCATGCAAGTGCGTCGAACTCGGCGATCGCCGCGAGGAGACGTTCGGTGTCCTCATCCATCTCGGCGAACTGGTGCTCGGCCAGCGGCGCCATGGAGCAGTTCTCCGGCGGCGCGCCGAACCGCTGGAGCAATTCGCGCATCTGGGGCAGGAATTTCCACTGCAGCCATTCCTCGAAGCGCAGCGTGTCGAAACAGAACGGATGCGGGCTGGCCAACGCCTGGTCATCGGGGCGCTGGTCGGCCCACAGGCCGGCCTGCTGCATCTCGTGGGCGATGCGGTCCAGTTGGCGCAGCATCATGTCGGTGCTGGGACGAGCGTTGTCCATCAAACCCTCTTCGTCAGCGTTCAGTGCACCCGCGAGGATCCCGGGGGCTCGTCGTTCATGTCCGCGCCGGTATCCTCGTCGGCCCAGAACAGGCGATGCGGGATCAACTGCCCACGACCGATCGCGGCAGCGTACATCAGGGTCTGGTGGGTGTACTCCAGTGCCTCGTGCACCGCGTTGACCGGTTCGCTGCCCTGGGCGATCAGGCCGGCAATGGCCGAGGACAGCGTGCAGCCCGATCCGTGGAAGGCACCCGGCAGTCGCTCGTAGACGAAACGGCGCGGGGGATCGACGCCGAACAGCCAGTTCTCCACCTTCTCGCCGGGCTCGTCACCCCCCTTGACCAGCACGTACTCGCTGCCCAGGGAGGCCAGCATCACGCCGCGTTCCTGGGCATCGCGTGCCTTCGGTGCCAGTACGCGGGCCTCGTGCGCGTTCGGGGTGACGATAGTCGCCCTCGGGAACAGATGCTCGACCATGGCGGCCGCCACGGCCTTGTCCCCGAGCGATCCGCCTCCGCCGGCCACGAGAACCGGGTCGAGCACCACCGGAATGTCCGGGTGGCGGGAGAGGATGGTGGCCACCGCCTCGACCATCTCGACGGAACCGAGCATGCCGATCTTGATCGCGCCGACCGGCATGTCACGCAGCACCGTCAGGGCCTGATCGATCACCAGCGAGGGTTCGCTGGGCACGAAACGCTGGACGTTGATGGTGTCCTGCACCGTCAACGCGGTGATGGCCGTGGCGGGGTGAGCGCCCTGGCTGACGATCGCCTCGATATCGGCCTGGATGCCCGCCCCGCCACTGGGGTCGTGCCCCGCAATGGCCAGGACCACGGGCACATCGAGCGGATCGTTCATCGACTTCCTGGTTTCCATCTGGTGCTAAGCTCCCTACAACCGGCTGTTCGTGACTCGGCGACACGCCGTGGCGGCGACGGAACGGATACGCCCCTGGCGCCGTCACGCCGGAACGCTCATCATAACGCAGGCAACGCCGGACGCATCGTGTTGCCGCGAAACCCACCCATGACGCAGGGAATCCGCCTTTCATGACCTCTTTCACGCCACGCCAATGGATGCACCGCGTGGAACACTGGATCTGGCAGGCCAAGCCGAGCTCGAAACCCGGCCACCTCGGCCAACGGCTCGTCCGCTCCATGCTCAGTGTCTTGTCCTCTGCATCGCGCGGCGACCTGCAGCTCAACGCCTTGAGCCTCTCCTATACCACCCTGCTCTCCATGGTGCCCCTGCTGGCCGTGACGTTCTCGGTACTCAAGGCCTTCGGGTCCTCGGCGATCATCGAGCCGTTCCTGCTTTCGTTGATGGCCCCGCTGGGCCAGACAGCCGACGAACTGACCGAGCGGATACTGGATTTCGTCAACAATATCCGTGTCGGGGTGCTGGGTGCGGTGGGCGTCGCCCTGCTCTTCTACACCGTCGTGGCGCTGATGCACAAGATCGAGCGGGTCTTCAACCGCATCTGGCACGTCCACCAGATGCGCACCCTCTCCTCGCGCTTCGCCCACTACCTGTCGGTGCTGATGGTCGGGCCGGTGCTCGTGATCGCCGCCGGCAGCCTCACCGCCACCCTCCTCGCCTTACCGGCCATCCAGGAGTTCGCCGAGCTGTCGCTGATCGGCACCATCCTCAAATGGCTCGGCTACCTGGTTCCGTTAGCCGTCTGGACCGGGGCATTCGCCTTTCTGTACGCATTCATTCCCAACACCCGGGTCAATGCCAGTGCTGCACTGGTCGGCGGGCTGGTCGCCGCCATCCTCTGGAACCTGCTCGGGGCGCTGTTCGGCGGGCTGGTGGCCGGATCGACCAACTACACGGCGGTCTACTCGGCCTTCGCCTCGCTGGTGCTGTTCCTGATCTGGCTGCAGATCGCCTGGATGATCGTGCTGGTCGGGGCGGGCATCAGCTACGCCTGGCAGAACAGCGACCGGCTCACGCTGGGCGAACCGCGCCTGGCCCACCCGGCCTCGCGAATGGCGGCGGCCATCCTGTTGCTCGATCAGGTCGAACGGGCGTTCGAGGCTGGAAGGCGACCGCCGGATCGTGACGCACTGGCGCACGCGATACAGCGGCACCGCGAACTGGCCTGGGCCTGGATCGATCCGCTGCTGGAAAAGCTGGTTGCCGCGGAACTGCTTCGACTGACCGAGCAGGACGACCAGTCGGGCTTCCTGCCGGGCCGACCGGGTTCGGCCATCACGCTCGCGGACGTGGAAACGGCGATCGAAGGGAAGAATCCCTCGATGCCGAAATCGCTCATCCGGGAAGTGCCGGCCTTGGAACGGTTCGCGGCCGAGCGCCGCAGGCTGGTCGAGGGACTCGAAGCAAGCTCGTTGGCGAGGACCGATCAGACCGGCCCGGCATCACCCTCTGCCTCGGACGACGCACCACGCCAGTAGACGGTGTGCCGCCCCTCGGGGTCAAGGCGGCGGGCGAAGACGAACCAGGCGTCCGACAGCCGGTTGAGATAGGCGGCCAGCGCCCCGGCCAGTTCCGTCGCGAGTACCTCCCCGCCCCGCTCCAGGTGCTCCGCACGCCAGGCCCAGGCCACGCGCTCGACGCGGCGGGTGGCCGTTCGCGCCAGGTGAGCCTGCGCCATGGCCGGCGTGCCGCCCGGCAGGATGAATTCACGTAGCGGAGGAAGGTCCCGGTTTGCCGCCTCGATCCAGGCCTCGAGGCGCTCGATGTCCGGCAACTGCGACGAGTGCGCATGCTCACCCATGGCAACCAGCCCGCCGAGATCGAACACTGCCTGCTGCTGTTCGTGCACAAAGGCCAGACCGTCGCCGGCCTCCGCCTCCTCGGCCAGCGTCACCGCCAGCATTCCCAGCCGGGCATTGAGCTCGTCGAGTTCGCCGAGCAGTTCGATCGTCAGGGCACTCTTGGGCAGGCGTCGGCCGTCGGCCAGGCCCGTTTCGCCCCGGTCGCCGCTGCGGGTCACCACCCGGGACAACCTGTCCCGCTGCCGTTCCTGCCGGTCACCCATGGGAACCTCCGCTCAACTCGCCCGCGCTTCGCTGCCGGGCACGTCGGTGGGAAAGTCGATCGGGCGACCCGCCACGGCGCGCACCGCGAAGGCGAGGATCGCGATCACGCCGTAGGAAAGGCCGGCCACGACCCCGAGATCCACGATGCCGTGCCAGGGCTGAGGCAGCAGGCTGACCAGCAGCACGAGGACCACCACGCCGGCCGTCACGGAGAAGGTCACGATGCGGCGCTTCCGGGTCGCGTGGATGAATCCCATGCAGTAGGCCGGGGCCAACAACACGTGCCACCAGACCGGGTGACGCGCCAGATGCCCGGCGCGGGCGACCACCCGGGGCGAGAACCCCTTCTGGAACCCCTTGTACCCCTCGCCGTAGACCATGAACACCATCCAGCCGACGAAGAACACCCAGTGCCACCACGCCCACGGCGCGGCCCAGGCTTCCAGCGCGTAGAAGGAGAGCCGGTAGATCGCCCAGAGCAGCAACGCGCACAGGCCCAGCACGCCCCAGACCGCTCCGATGACACCCAGTTGCTTGTTCACGGTCGAGAAATCCTCCGATCGACTCCGGATGGCGGGAAACACTTCGCCGCCCCGGTTCTTTGACAAGGCCGCGGAGTTTATCATGCGGGGCTGTTCCGAATTTCCCACACGATCCCGTACCGTCATGAATCCCCGCACCCGCCGCGAGATGTTCGCCCGCTTCGCCCGTCAACGGCCGGAGCCGACCACCGAACTGGAATATCGCACTCCCTTCGAACTTCTCGTGGCGGTCGTGCTGTCCGCCCAGGCAACCGACGCCGGAGTGAACAAGGCCACCCGGCCACTGTTCGCCCGCGCCAACACCCCGCAGGCGATTCTCGACCTGGGGCTCGACGAGCTGACCGACGCCATCCGCACCATCGGCCTGTACAAGACCAAGGCGAAGAACGTCTACGCCCTCTGCCAGCAACTGCTCGAAAAGCACGGCGGCGAGGTGCCCGCCGACCGCGAGGCGCTCGAGGCCCTGCCCGGCGTGGGCCGCAAGACGGCCAACGTCGTGCTCAACACCGTCTTCCGCCAGCCGACCATGGCCGTCGACACGCACATCTTCCGGGTGGCCAATCGCACCGGGCTGGCCAAGGGCAAGACGGTGCGGGCCGTGGAAGAGAAGCTGCTCAAGGTCATCCCGAGGGAATACCGCCTCGACGCCCATCACTGGCTGATCCTGCACGGCCGGTATGTCTGCAAGGCGCGCCGCCCCGACTGCGGTGCCTGTATCGTCTGTGACCTGTGCGACTTCCGCGACAAGACCGAGGAATGCAGCCCCGAGCTGATCACCCGCTACGCCACCGAATCCACCGAGAGTTGAACCGATGTACTCAAGCGACCGACGCCGCATGCGCCAGCCCTTCATCGACGCCTGGGAAAAGGGCAAGGCCAGGAAGCCGCTGACCCCGATCGAGCAGATGATCTTCGAGGTGATCCGTGATCATCCCGAATACCACTCGCTGCTCGACCAGCCGGAGTTCGCCCTGGAGGCCGACTGGCCCCCGGAGATGGGCGTGACCAATCCCTTCCTGCACATGAGCATGCACCTGTCCCTGCGCGAGATGGTGCAGACCGACCGCCCCACGGGCATCCGTGGCGTTCACTCGGAGCTGAGCCTGAAGAAAGGTGACCCGCTGGAGGCGGAACACGAGATGATCGACTGCCTCGGCGAGGCCCTCTGGCAGGCCCAGCAGACCGGCCAGCCACCCGACGAGGCTGCCCTCATGACCTGCCTGAAGGACAAGCTAAAGCGCTGATCGACGTCCCGCGCCTTCCTGCCTATGGGTCTACTCTAGGAGTCATTGCCGGTTCGAGTATTCCCCGAGGGCAGCGACAATGAGCGATCCGTCCCAGGACACCGCGTCCAGCGCCACCGATCCCGTCTGCGGCATGCAAGTCGACCCGGCCCGGGCGGAACACACCACCCACTTCGGCGGCGAGGACTGGTACTTCTGTTCCGCCGGCTGCAAGGCACGCTTCGAGGAGGACCCGGAACGCTACCTGTCCGGGGAATCGCCCGAAGCCGATGCCGATCCCGAGGCCGTCTACACCTGCCCCATGCACCCGGAGATCCGCCAGCAGGGGCCGGGAAACTGCCCGATCTGCGGCATGGCGCTGGAACCGGAAACGGTCACTGCCGACGCCGGCCCCAATCCGGAACTGGCCGACATGTCGCGCCGCTTCTGGATCGGGCTGCTCTTCACCCTGCCGCTGGTGATCCTCGAGATGGGCGGGCATTTCGTCGACCTGCCGGGATGGCTCGCCCAACAGACCGGCAATTGGATTCAGTTGGCACTCGCCACACCGGTCGTGCTCTGGGCCGGCAAGCCGTTCTTCATCCGCGGCTGGCAGTCGGTGGTCAGCCGGCAACTCAACATGTTCACCCTGATCGCCATGGGCACGGGGGTGGCCTGGTCCTACAGCCTGGTCGCGACCGTCGCCCCCGGGATCTTTCCGGCCGAATTCCAGCAGCCCGACGGCTCGGTGGCGGTCTATTTCGAGGCGGCCGCGGTCATCACCGTCCTGGTCCTGCTGGGCCAGGTGCTCGAACTGCGTGCCCGTGAGAAGACCTCCGGGGCGATCCGCGCCCTGCTCGACCTGGCGCCCGCCACGGCGCGACGCATACGGGACGGCGACGAGGACGAGGTGCCGCTCGATCAGGTCGAGGTGGGCGACCGGCTGCGCGTCCGCCCGGGGGACAAGGTCCCGCTGGACGGCGAGATCCTCGAAGGCCGCTCGAACGTCGACGAGTCCATGGTCACCGGCGAACCCATGGCGGCCGGCCGTGGCCCCGGAGATACCGTGATCGGCGGCAGCATCAACGGTCAAGGCAGCTTCGTCATGCGTGCCGACAAGGTCGGGCGCGACACCATGCTCGCGCAGATCGTGCAGATGGTGGCGAAGGCCCAGCGCAGCCGGGCGCCGATACAGGGGCTGGCCGACCGGGTCGCCGCCTGGTTCGTGCCCAGCGTCATCGTCGCGGCGGTCATCGCCTTTATCGTCTGGTCGATCGTCGGCCCCTCGCCGGCCATGGCCTATGCCCTGATCGCATCGGTCAGCGTCCTGATCATCGCTTGTCCCTGCGCCCTGGGGCTGGCCACGCCCATGTCGATCATGGTCGGGGTCGGCCGGGGCGCCCAGTCCGGCGTGCTGATCCGCGATGCCGAGTCCCTGCAGCGCATGGAGAAGGTCGACACACTGGTGATCGACAAGACGGGCACGCTCACCGAGGGCAAGCCCCGCGTCACCGCGATCCGCCCGACCGGCTCATACGACGAGGACGAACTGTTGCGCCTGGTCGCCAGTCTCGAACGCGGCAGCGAGCATCCGCTGGCCGAGGCCATCGTGACCGAGGCCTCGACACGCGACCTCGACCTGGTCGAGGCGCAAGGCTTCGATTCGGAGAACGGCAAGGGGGTAATCGGGCGCGTCGAGGGCCGCCGTCTTCTCGTCGGCAACCGGATCCTGATGGACGATCAAGATGTGGATGTGCAGGCGCTGACCGACGAGGCCGACACCCTCCGCGCCGAGGGGGCCACGGTGATCTTCGTCGCCGTCGACGGCCATCCCGCTGGCGTGATGGCCATTGCCGATCCCATCCGCGAGTCGACGCCGGGTGCCGTCCGGCGCCTGCAGGAAGCCGGCCTCGAGGTGGTGATGCTCACCGGCGACTCCCGGGCCACCGCCGAGGCCGTCGCGCGGCAGATCGGCATCGACCAGGTGCGCGCCGAGGTCCTGCCCGAGGGCAAGAGCGAGGTGGTCGAGGAGTTGCGCCAACAAGGCCGCGTGGTGGCCATGGCGGGCGACGGGGTGAACGATGCGCCGGCCCTGGCCGCAAGCGACGTCGGCATCGCCATGGGCACCGGCACTGACGTGGCCATCGAGAGCGCCGGCGTGACCCTGCTGCGCGGGGATCTCGACGGGCTTGTGCAGGCGCTGCGCCTGTCGAAGGCGACCATGCGCAACATCCGCCAGAACCTGTTTTTCGCCTTCGTCTACAACGCCGCCGGCATTCCCATCGCCGCGGGGGTTCTCTACCCTATCTTCGGAATGCTGCTCTCGCCGATCATCGCCGCGGCGGCGATGTCGTTCTCCTCGGTGAGCGTGATCGGCAATGCCCTGCGTCTGCGCATCATCCGGCTGGATTGAGGCAATCGGCTAGTCGCTCTCCTCGAGCGGCCAATCGACGACGTGCGCCTCCCAGTCGATCGATTCGCGGTCGGCATTCTCGGCGATCACGGCCCGGCCGCTGACCGAGTAGCCGCTCTCGATCGTGCTCAGGGGGCGGCCGGTGATCAGGGGGTGCCAGGGCGGCAGGTCACGCCCCTCGGCCAGCCGACGGTAGGCGCAGGTGGCGGGAAGCCAGTCGAACTCCTCGAGGTCCTCGGGGCGTAACCAGACACAACCCGGCACGCGGGTCTGGCGGTTGAGATAATCGGTGCAGCGACAGGTGCCGGCATCCAGCAGGTGGCAGGCCACGTCCGTGTAGTAGACGTCACCCTCCTCGTCCTCGACCTTCTCCAGGCAGCACTTGGCGCAACCATCGCAGAGCGACTCCCACTCCGCGGACGTCATCTCGCTCAGACGCTTGGTCTGCCAGAACGGTTTTTCGTTACTTGCCATCAACTTGTCCGGGTTCTGCCTGGCCGGCGAAGAGCCGGAATCCGGCGCAAGCCTACCATGCCCACACGCCAGACCCGGCTCTCCAATCGGCTCGGCTTGTGCCATCATGCAGGTATCGAACACCTACTGGAGCACGAGGAATGCCGCAAGCGGCCACGGTCAAACCGGTCATTCGGATCGCCACGGAAGCCGATCTCAATCACGCGCTCGTTTCTGCACGCACCTCGCGGGTCCAGCGACTCGGCGAGGTGCTCATCCATCGCGGCGCGCTGACCCGAGAAGGACTCGAAGAGGCACTGGAAGCACTCAAGCATCGCCCCACCATGCACCTGGGCGATTGGCTGGTCGAGCACAAGGCGATCAGCCCCCAGCAGCTCGAGGAAGCGCTCTGTGCGCAACTCGGCATCCCGCAGGTCAACCTCGGCGGTTTCGTCCCGCCAGTGGAAGTCGCCGGCCTGATTCCCTACGAGATGGCCCTGCGTCTGAACGTGCTGCCGCTGTCGCGTCGGCACTCGACACTCGTTGTGGCCTGCGCCAAGCCCACCGACCAGGAGCTGCTCTCCATCCTGAGGTTCTATACCGGACTGAGCATCGAGCCGGTCCTCGCCTCCCCGCACCAGATCAGCATCGCGATCAACCATGCCTACCGGATCGAGGAAGACCCGGCGGAGAACCCGGAACAGCCGATCCAGCTCAAGAGCCAGACTTCGCGCGACGAGGGTCGCCGGGAGTCACCCGAACTGGAGAACCAGGCCAGCAGCCCGCCGGTCGTCCGGCTGGTGAATACCCTGCTGATGGAGGCGATCAACCGAGGTGCCTCGGACATTCATTTCCTGCCCCGCCGGGAAAACCTCCTGGTGCGCTTCCGACTGGACGGCGCCCTGCAGACCATCCGTTCGATCGAGAAGAGCAAGCTCCCCGCCGTAGTCGCCCGCATCAAGATCCTCGGGCGGATGAACATCGCCGAAAAGCGCCTGCCGCAGGACGGCCATGCACGCGTGGTCATGGGCAAGCAGGAAGTCGACCTGCGCATCTCGGTGATGCCTGCCTTCAACGGCGAAAGCGTGGTTGTCCGCCTGCTCAACAAGAACATGGGCCTCAAGCCGCTCGACCAGCTCGGCTTTTCCAAGCAGGACGAACGCACGGTCCGCGGACTGATCGCACGCGCCCAGGGCATGATCCTGGTCACGGGGCCGACGGGCTCGGGCAAGACCACCACCCTCTACTCGCTGCTGCAGGAAGTGAAGAAGGCCGACCCGCACATCATCACCGTCGAGGATCCGGTCGAGTACGACATGGACGGAATCGACCAGATCCAGGTCCACTCGGGTATCGGCTATACCTTCGGGCGGGCGCTGCGCAACATCCTGCGCCATGACCCCGACGTGGTCATGATCGGCGAGATGCGTGACCTCGAGACGGCGGAGAGCGGCGTCAAGGCCGCCCTGACCGGCCACCTGGTGTTCACCACGCTGCACACCAACGACGCCCCGAGTGCCGTCACCCGCCTGGTCGACATGGGCGTCGCGCCCTACCTGGTCAGCTCGACGGTTATGGGCGTGCTCGCCCAGCGACTGGTGCGCATCCTGTGCTCGCACTGCAAGCAGGAGCACCAGCCCGATCCGCTTATCCGGGAAACGATGGGGGTCGACCAGAAGGAGACCTTCTGGAACTCGCGTGGCTGCGACCACTGCGACCATACGGGCTACGTCGGCCGCACCATGGCCTACGAGCTGATCGTCATCGATCGCGAGATGAGCAATCAAATCTCCCACGGAATCACCACCGAGGAATTACGCCAGCTCGCCGTGGACAAGGGCATGCGCACCCTCACTCGCCACGCGCTCGAGATGGCTCGTGCGGGGGTCACCTCCCTGGAGGAGGCCTTCCGCGTTCGGCTCGAGGATTTCGGCACATCGGTCGAGAACGGCAACGACCACTGAGGGAACTGCCGGACCATGGATCTCGTGCTGACCGGGCTCATTGCCCTGGTACTTCTCATCCTTTTCCTGCGAAGCCGGAGCAGACGGCCCACACGCAAACGGCCG
>NZ_JAWLBP010000057.1:0-3363 GCF_041687595.1 Guyparkeria sp.
GTGGCCGCCATCAAGGGGGCCTGGCAAGGCATGGGAGGCGACGAGTGATGCTTGCCTCCCTGATCCGGTTCTCACTCACCCAGCGCCTGTTCATCCTGTTGCTGGTGGCCCTGATCGCGGGCCTGGGTACCCGCGCCTTTCTCAATCTCCCGATCGATGCCTTCCCGGACGTCTCGACGCCCCAGGTGAAGATCATCATCAAGGCCCCCGGCATGACGCCCGAGGAGGTCGAGCAGCGCATTACCGCCCCGGTGGAGGTGGAAATGCTGGGCATCCCCGACCAGGCGATGCTGCGCTCGGTGGCCAAGTACGGCCTGACCGACATCACCATCGACTTTGCCGAGGGCACCGACATCTACTGGGCCCGGCAGCAGGTAGCCGAGCGTCTGAATGCCGTCTGGGCCGACCTGCCGCCCGATGCCACCGGCGGCATGGCGCCGATCACCACGCCGCTGGGCGAGATGTTCATGTTCACCATCGACGGCGGCGACCTGTCGCTGACCGAGCGCCGCTCGCTGCTCGACTGGGTGATCCGCCCGGCCCTGCGCACCGTGCCGGGCGTGGCCGAGGTCAATGCGCTGGGCGGGCACGTGCGCACCTTCGAGGTCACCCCGGACACGGCGAAGATGAGCGCTCGCGGCATCACCCTCGACCAGCTGCGCACGGCCCTGTCGCGCAACAACCGCAACGATGGCGCCGGCCGGGTTCGCGATGGCGAGGAGGCCCTGCTGGTCCGCATCGAGGGGAGTGTCACGCAGCTCGATGACCTGCGCGAAACCGTGGTGGCGATGACCCCCGGGGGCGCTCCCATCCACGTGGCCGACGTCGCCAGCGTGCAGATCGGCAGTCTCACCCGCTACGGGGCGGTCACCAAGGACGGCGAACAGGAGGCCGTGCAGGGGCTGGTGCTGGGCCTGCGCGGGGCGAATGCCCGCGAGGTGGTCGCCGGTGTGCAGGACAAGATCGACGAACTGTCCTCCACCCTGCCCGACGGCGTGACCATCAACGTCTTCTACAACCGCGGCAACCTGGTCGACCGAGCCGTGCATACCGTCACGAAGGCGCTGGAAGAGGCGATCATCCTGGTGCTGATCCTGCTGCTCGTCTTCCTCGGCAACCTGCGGGCCGCGATCACGGTCGCCCTGATCCTGCCGCTGGCCGCCCTGGTGACCTTCATCCTCATGGACCGGATGGGCATGTCGGCCAACCTGATGAGCCTCGGCGGGCTGGCGATCGCGATCGGCATGCTGGTCGACGCCGCCGTGGTGGTGGTCGAGAACATCGTCGCGCACCTGGCGCGGGAGAAGGAGGCCCGACGCCTGCCACGACTGCACGTGATCTACCGCGCCGTGCGCGAGGTCGCCGCCCCGGTGACCGCCGGCATCCTGATCATCGTGATCGTCTTCCTGCCGCTGCTCACGTTGCAGGGGCTCGAGGGCAAGCTGTTCAAGCCGGTGGCCCTGACCATCGTCTTCGCCCTGGGAAGCTCGCTGCTGCTGTCCCTGACGGCCATTCCGGTGATCAGCTCGTATTTGCTGCGCAACGTTTCGCACGACGAGCCCTGGCTGGTGCGCCAGTTGCACAAGGTCTACACCCCGGCCCTGCGCTGGTCGCTGGCCCACCCGAAGGTCATCGGCATCGTCGCCGTGGCCGCCCTGGGTGCCACGGCCGCGGCCTACACGCAGATCGGCAAGATCTTCATGCCCACCATGGACGAGGGCGATGTCATCGTGCAGCTCGAGAAGCTGCCCTCCATTTCGCTGGAGCAATCGATCACCCTGGACAAGCGTTTCCAGGAGGCCCTGATCGAGCGTGTGCCGGAAGTCACCGGCGTGATCGCCCGCACCGGATCGGATGAGCTCGGGATGGACCCGATGGGGCTCAACGAGACGGACAGCTTCCTGGTCCTCAAGCCGCGCGAGCAATGGCGCTTCGAGACCAAGGAGGAACTGGTCGATGCCATCCGCGAGGTACTGGCCGACTTCCCCGGCATGGCCCACGCCTTCACCCAGCCCATCGAAATGCGCGTCTCGGAAATGCTCACCGGGGTGCGCGGGGACCTGGCGATCAAGCTGTTCGGTCCCGACCTGGACGTTCTCAACGACAAGGCCCAGCGCATTGCCGAGACCGTGCGCGGTGTCGACGGCGCCTCGGATGTCTTCTACAGCCGCAACGAGGGTGTGCAGTACCTCAAGGTCACGGCCGACCGACAGGCCGCCGGCCGCTTCGGGCTGGCCATCGAGGAACTGGAAACCCTGCTGCGGGCGCAACTCGAGGGCAAGGACGTCGGCACCGTCTACGAGGGCATGCGCCGCACCCCGTTGATGATCCGCGGCAGCCGCGAGATTGCCCGATCGCCGGAAGCCTTGCGGGAGTTGCTCATCAGCCTGCCGGGCGGTCGCCAGGTGCCACTGACGGCGCTGGCCACCATCGACCGGGTCGAGGGCCCGGTACAGGTCGAGCGCGAGCTGGGCGAGCGGTTCGTCGTGGTGGCCGCGAACGTTGCCGGCCGCGACCTGGTCGGTTTCGTCGAGGACGCCCGCCAGGCAGTTGCCGAGGAGGTTTCCCTGGACACGGGGTATCGCCTTGCCTGGGGTGGACAGTTCGAGAACCAGCAACGCGCGGCCAAGCGATTGGGACTGGTGGTGCCGGTCTCGGTCGGCCTGATCTTCCTGTTGCTGTTCACCACCTTCGGCTCGATCCGCCAGGCCATCCTGGTCCTGCTGAACATCCCCTTCGCCCTGATCGGCGGCGTGTTCGGCCTTTGGATCTCCGGCGAGTACCTGTCGGTGCCGGCCTCCGTGGGCTTCATCGCGCTGCTGGGCATCGCGGTGCTCAACGGTGTGGTGCTGGTGAGCTATTTCAACCAGTTGCGCGCCCTGGGCCTGTCGCTGCACGAGACGGTGGTCGAGGGTGCCAAGCGACGCCTGCGCCCGGTGCTGATGACCGCCTCGATCGCCGCGTTCGGCCTGATCCCGCTGCTGTTCGCGACCGGGCCCGGCTCGGAGATCCAGCGGCCGCTCGCTGCCGTCGTCATCGGCGGGCTGGTGACCTCCACCCTGCTGACCCTGGTGCTGTTGCCCATCCTCTACCGCCGCTTCGGTGCAGCGTCACCCGAGGCGAACCGCAAGGGATCCGACTCATGAACAACGTGCTGCTGACCCTGATTGCCCCCCCGGACGTGGAGGAAGTCGTGATCGACTGGCTGCTCGGTCGCGACGAGCTGTCCGGCTTTACCGGCGAGGCCGCCTGGGGCCACAGCCGGGAGCACGGCCAGTTCAACCTGGTCGAACAGGTGACCGGCCGCCAGCGCCGCGCGGTGTTTCACCTGCAGATGGCGTCGGCACAGGCCGAACCGTTTAT
>NZ_JAWLBP010000057.1:3463-11483 GCF_041687595.1 Guyparkeria sp.
GGAGCACGGCCAGTTCAACCTGGTCGAACAGGTGACCGGCCGCCAGCGCCGCGCGGTGTTTCACCTGCAGATGGCGTCGGCACAGGCCGAACCGTTTATCGCGGCCATGCGGGATGAACTGTCGGGCCTCGGTCTGCGATACTGGCTCGTCCCCCTGCTCGACAGCGGAGCGATCGAATGACCCGTGCACACGTGACCCAGGGACACGACATGGCTTGGACAGGCATCCTCTCCCGGTTTCAGATGGTGTTGGTCGCGGCCGCAATGCTGTCCGGCATCATTATCGTGTCGCCGGCCGCGGCCGACCACAACCAGGTCTTCGAGCTGCACCAGCGCGGCGAAATCCTCTCGCTGGTCGAGCTGATCGACCGCGCGCAGGCGATTCATCCCGGCCAGATGATCGAGGCACGGCTCGACGAGGAGGCCCTGGTCTACGAGATCACCGTCTACGGCGAGGACGACCTCTACCACGAGATGTACTTCGATGCCCGGGACGGCCGCCTCCTCTCCGAGCACAAGGAGACCGAGGAGTCCTTTCGCTCCGATCACCACCACAATGACGACTGATTGATGCGATTGCTGCTCGCCGAAGACGACGAATCGCTGGGCGCCGACCTGCAGGCCCGCCTGCGCGAACACGGTTATGCCGTCGACTGGGTGCGCGACGGCGACGAGGCCGCGTGGCTGGGCAGTGAAAACGTGCACGATCTGGTCGTGCTCGACATCGGCCTGCCGGGTCGTGACGGCCTGGCCGTGCTGCGCGAATGGCGTGAGAACGGGCTGGACCTGCCGGTCTTGCTGCTCACCGCCCGGGATGCCTGGTTCGAGAAGGTCGAAGGCTTCGAGGCCGGGGCCGACGACTACCTTGCCAAGCCCTTTCACCTCGAGGAACTCGTGGCTCGCCTGCGTGCCCTCTCGCGGCGGGTGAGCGAGTATCCCGGCGACCTGATGCAGTCGAAGGGCGGTCTCGCCATCGACGAGGCGCGCCAGCAGGCCCTGATCGACGGGCAACCGGTGGAACTGACCGGCACCGAGTTCCGGCTGCTGCGCTACTTCGTCCACCACGCGGGCCACGTGCTGTCGAAGAGCCGGCTGGCCGAGCATCTCTACGAATTCGACGACGACCGGGATCCCAACGTCATCGAAGCCTACGTCACACGCCTGCGCCGCAAGCTGGGCCGCGAATGGATCGAGACGCGCCGCGGCCAGGGATACGTCTTCCATCGCGCACCGGACCGGCGCTCGTGAGACGCCTGAAACCACGCCACATCCAGACCCGCCTGACGCTCTGGCTACTGGCCAGCGTACTGGTGCTGGTCGCCCTGTTCTGGCTGGTCACCGCCCGCGCCCCGGTCGTGCTCACCGAGAACTACGTCGTCGACCGGCTCGCGCATGACGCCGAGGTGCTCATCCTCGGCGTCGACCCGACCACCGATTCTCCCCGACTCGACCCGGCCTACGCCAATCCCATCTACGAGCGCCCCTACTCCGGGCACTATTACCAGATCGATGTCGGCGGCACGGCGTTGCGCTCGCGATCGCTGTGGGACTTCGACTTCCAGCCCGCCCAACTCGAGTCGTTCCCCGGCACCTACCACGCCACCGGCCCGGCGGAGCAGCCGTTGCTCGTCTACGCCGACCGGATTCAGAAGGAAGACACCTGGATCGAGGTGCACGTGGCCGAGGATCTCTCGGCCCTGGGTGAGCGCATCGACACCTTCCGCTGGCGTTTCGCCATCGTGACGCTGATCCTGCTTGGCATCATGCTCGTCGCCCAGCGGCTGATCGTCCGGGCAAGCCTGCGCCCGCTCGACCGGGTCCGGCGGGACTGCCGCCGCCTCGAGGCAGGCGAGATCGAGCGGCTCGACGAGTACGTCCCGCCGGAGCTCCAGCCCATGGTCGAGGAGATCAACCACCTGCAGGACGCCATGCAGCGTCGCCTGTCCCGCTCGCGCAAGGCGCTCGGCAACCTCGCCCACGCGCTGAAGACCCCGATCACGCTGATCGACCAGGTGCTGCAACAATCCCGCGACGAACTCCCGACGGAGGCCGCCGAACGCCTCGCCGAGGGGGTGTCCCGCATGCGTCGAATCACCGACCGGGAACTGCGCCATGCGCGCATGGCGGGCGAAGCCCGCGGCGGCCAGCGTTTCGAGGTGGAACGCGAACTCCCCCGACTGCTCGGCATGTTCCGCCATCTCCACCCCGAAAAGACCTTCACCCACCGGGTCGACTGCCCCGCCGGCGCCTTCCTGCGCGCCGATCGCGAGGACATGTACGAACTCTTCGGCAACCTGCTGGACAACGCGGCGAAATGGGCCGAAAGCCGGATACACGTCGAGATAATCCGAGCGGAAGACGGCTGGCGTATCGATGTCTCGGACGACGGACCGGGAGTCCCCACTGACTCTCTGCAGGAGCTGTCGCGCCGTGGAACACGACTGGACGAATCTCGTGACGGACACGGACTGGGGCTGGCGATTGTTCGCGAGATCGTCGAGCTCTACCGCGGGAGCCTGTCATTCTCTCGCTCGCCCGACCTCGGTGGGCTTGGAGTCGAGGTGTGGCTACCCTGAGCCCCGGGGCTTCTCAGGACTCCAGCAACCCTTGGACGTGCACGCAGGCACTTCGCCCCAGGGCGTGCAATTCGTAACCCCCTTCGAGAATGGAGACGACCCGCCCTTCGGCGGATTCCTCCGCGATCTCCACCAGGCGATCGGTGATCCAGCGGTAGTCATCTTCGACCAGCCCGAAGCTGGCCATGTCGTCGAGCAGGTGCCCATCGAATCCGGCCGAGATCAGGATCAGGTCCGGGCGATGGGCACGCAGGCCCCCGAACCACCCTTTAGCGATCGCCTCGCGCCAGGTCGACCCGTCGGTGGCCGCCGGCAGCGGGACCGGCAGGACGTTGGCCGCGCCCGAAGTACTGCCGCTATAGGGATAGAACGGGTGCTGGAAACTCGAGCAGAACAGGATGCGCTCGTCCCCGGCGACGATGTCCTCGGTGCCGTCGCCGTGATGGACATCGAAATCAACGATCGCCACGCGGGAGAGGCCATGACGCTCCAGCGCATGCCGGGCGGCGACCGCGACATTGTTGAAGATGCAGAAACCACCCGCCCGGCTGCGCCCGGCATGATGGCCCGGCGGGCGGACGGCACAGAAAGCCCGGCGGTCGTCCCCGTCCAGCACCCAGTCCACCGCGGCGATGCCGCTGCCCGCCGCGAGCCGTGCCACGTGCAGGGAGTGCGGGTTCATCCGGGTGTCGTCTCCCAGGTCGACCGTGCCGTGCTCGGGCGCACGGCGGAAGATCGAGTCGACATACTCGGCCGAGTGGGCCAGCAACAGGTCCTCGCGTTCGGCTTGTGGCGCCTGGATCGGGAACAGCCAGGGCTCGACGCCCTGCGCGATGAGCTGGTCATGGATCGCCGCCAGCCGCGACGGATTCTCCGGGTGCCGGTATCCGCCTACACTTGGGTTGTCATGCAGTTCGCAATCGGGATGCGAGACCAGGGCGACAGACATGACCGACTCACCTGCAAATCATCGGGGACGAGTCTCCAATCCTACCGGGAGGAAGCCGTGGGCGCACATGCTCTTGAACCGATCTTCAATCCTCGTGGCGTGGCCGTGTTCGGGGCAAGCGAACGGTCCGGCGCGCTGGGGACCACCGTGCTTGCCAACCTGATCGAGGCCGGCTACGAGGGCACGGTGATCCCGGTCAACCCGCGGCACGACTCCGTTCAGGGCCTTGCCTGCCGGGCAGAGCTGGGCCATCCGTCCGAACCGATCGACCTTGCTGTGATCGCCACGCCGGCGGCCACGGTCCCCGAGATCCTGAGGCAGTGCGGAGCGGCCGGCGTGAAGGGCGCGGTGATACTCTCCGCCGGGTTCGGCGGGAACGACCCGAACGGGTCACGCCTGCGGCGGGAGATCGTCGAGATCGCCGAAGACCACCGAATCCGGCTCGTGGGGCCGAACTGCCTGGGCCTGATGCGCCCGTCGATCGGCCTGAACGCCACATTCAGTCACAACCAGGCCCTGCCCGGTCACCTGGCGCTGGTCTCGCAGTCGGGCGCGATGATCACCGCCGTCCTCGACTGGGCGAGAGAGCGTGGGATCGGATTCTCCTCGATCGCCTCCACGGGCGATGCGGCCGACATCGACTTTGGCGAGATCCTCGATTACCTGGCCATGGACCGGGGAACCAGCGGCATCCTGCTCTACATCGAGGGCATCCGGGACGCCCGCCGGTTCCTCACCGGCCTGCGGGCCGCCGCGCGCCTGAAACCCGTGATCGTGCTCAAGTCCGCACGACACGACACCGGGGCGAAGGCCGCGGCCACGCATACCGGGGCGATGATCGGCGGCGACGATGTCTTCGACGCCGCACTGGCCCGGGCCGGCGTGGTGCGGGTCCAGCGAATCAGCCAGTGGTTCTCCGCCGCCCAGACGCTCGCCAGCCGCCTGACACTCCGCGGCGAGAAGCTCCTGCTCCTGACCAATGGTGGCGGCCCCGGCGTGATGGCCGCCGACCGCGCCACCGACCTGGGCGTACCGCTGGCCGAGCCGACTTCGGACACCCTTGCCGCGCTCGACAAGACACTACCGCCCCACTGGTCCCGGGCGAATCCTGTCGACATCCTCGGAGATGCCACTCCGTCGCGCTACGCCGAGGCCCTGCGGATCTGCCTCGCCGACGAGTCCGTCGACATGCTGGTCGTGATGCTCACCCCGCAGGCGATGACCGACCCGACCGGCTGCGCCCGCGAGGTAATCGAGCAGGCGCAGGCCCAGGAGGGAACTCACAAGCCGGTAGTCGCCTGCTGGATGGGAGAGACCCTGGTCGCCGAGGCCCGCGCCCTGTTCGACGAGGCCGGGATTCCCAACTTCACCTCCCCCGAGGCGGCGGTCGAGGCGCTGGCCTACCTGCTGACGCATCGACGCAACCAGAAGCTGCTGCTGCAGACACCGGCGCCGCTGACCGACGACTCGCCGCCGGACATCGGGGGAGCCAGGCTGATCCTCGAGTCGGCCCGCCAGGCCGGGCGCCGGGTCCTGACCAGCCGCGAGGCCAAGGCCGTCCTGCAGGCATTCCGGATTCCGGCCGAGCAAGCCATCCTCGCTCGCGATGCCGACGAGGCAATGGTCTCGGCCCAGGGGCTGGGCTTCCCGGTCGCCCTGAAGATCAGCGCCCCGGCCATGACCCACAAGACCGACGTGGGCGGTGTAAGCCTGAACCTGCACGATGCCCAGTCCGTTCGCGAGGAGGCGCGCGAAATGCTCGAGCGCATCCAGGAGGAGCACCCGGACGTCGAAATCGAAGGCGTGACCGTCGAGCGCATGGCCGCGGTGGGCCATCCCCGCGAACTGCTCGTGGGCGTGAGCCGCGACCCGGTCTTCGGCCCGGTGATCGCCTTCGGCATGGGTGGCACCGCCGTCGAGGTCATCCGCGACCGGGCACTCGCCCTGCCCCCGCTCAACACGGTCCTGATCCGCCGGCTGATCGAGCAGACCCGCGCCGCGCTTCTGCTCGGGCCGTTCCGCAACGCGCCCGAGGTGAAGCAACACGCAGTCGAGCAAGTGCTGTTGCGCGTCTCGGAGATGGTCTGCGAGCTGCCCGAGATCGGGGCGGTCGACATCAATCCGCTGCTCGCCGGGGAGGATGGCGTGATGGCCGTCGACGCACGAATCGAGCTCTCCGACGAGCCGCCGAAGCTTGATGCCTATGCCCACATGGCGATCTACCCCTACCCGATGCATTTCAAGCGCGAGGTAACGCTCGCCGACGGCACGCCCGTGACGTTGCGGCCCATCCGTCCGGAGGATGCGGAGACCGAGCAGGCTTTCGTCCGCAAGCTGTCCCGGGAAAGCCGCTACATGCGGTTCATGCGGGTTCTCAACGAGCTCACCCCCGAGATGCTGGTGCGCTTCACACAGATCGACTACGACCGGGAAATGGCCTTCATCGCACTGAACGAAGAGGACGGGAAAAAGGAACAGATCGGGGTGGCCCGCTACAACATGGAGCCCGACGGGGAGACGGCGGAGTTCGCCCTGGTCGTGGGAGACGACTGGCAGGCCCGTGGGCTGGGCACCGCCCTGCTCCGAATACTGGTCGAGTACGCCCGCCAGCGCGGAGTGCGCGAGCTGTTCGGTGACGTCCTGCAACGCAATTCCGGCATGCGCCAGCTGGGCGCCCGGCTCGGCTTCGACGAGCAGGTGCTCGAATCGGAAGAAGACGTCGTGCGCATCAGTCGCAGCCTGTGACCGGCAATACACGAGGGCATTCCAGCCATGACCGTCACCCGCCACCCATACCGAACCGTACTCGCCCTCGCCTGGCTGGCGCTGGCTCTTCCCGCCGGTGCCGAGGGGCTGCTCTCGGTGCAGTTAGAGAACGACGCCTGGGTAGGCGCCGGCGACGGCCACTACACCAACGGGGTGGAGATCTCCTGGTCCTTCGAGCCGGCCGAGGCCCACTGGACCCGCGGACTTACCGACATGATCCCGGGATGGAGCCGCGACGAGCTCAAGGGCGCCGCCTACCGCGTGGGGCAGCGGATATACACGCCCGACGACATCGACGTCGCCGACCTGCAGGAAGACGACCGCCCCTACGCCGGGGTACTGCAGGCCGGTCTTTCCCTGCACGGGGAGGAACCGGACGGCAAATGGCGGCAGACGCGCAGCCTGCACCTTGACCTCGGCGTGGTCGGCCCGGCCTCGGGCGGCGGGTGGATCCAGCAGCATTTCCACCAGCACATCACGGGTGACAACCCGCAGGGATGGAGCCACCAATTGTCGAACGAGCCGTTTCTCAACCTGGGCTACGAGCATGCCTGGCTCGCCCGCCGACCCTGGCGCTCGCGCGAGATCGAGTACGGCCCGAACGTCGGGGTTTCGCTTGGCAACCTGCATACCTTCGCCTCGACCGGTCTCTCGCTGCGCTACGGCGAGGGGCTGGATCGAAGCAGGGGCATCCCCTCAGTCGAGCCCGCCCAGGGAGAGCGGGCCTACTTCCGGCCCGGCCCGGGGCTGGGCTGGCACGTCTTCGCTGCCCTCGAGGGGCGATACATGGCGCACAACCTCCTGCTCGACGGCAACACCTGGCGCGACAGCCATTCGGTCGACCGCGAGCCGTGGGTAGGCGACGTCCAGCTCGGCTTCGCCGTCAACTGGGAGCGCTTCCAGCTCGCCTACACCGTCGTCTGGCGCACGAAGGAGTTCTCCACCCAGGCGAACAAGGACCGTTTCGGTTCGTTCACGCTGTCGATGTGGATGTAGCCAGTGGAGACGGCCGACCCGGCAAGCGGGATAGTCCCGCTCAGCCGTTATCTACACTAGGGCAAACACCCGAGGAAGGCTCCGCCCCATGAACCCATTCACTCGCCACCCGGTCCGGTCGCTTGTCATCGTGCTCGCGGGAACGATGGCAGCCCTGATCGTGGTCGCCATCGCCATGGCACTACTCTGGCCCGCTGACGATCTCAGAGAGCGCATCACCCAACAGGCAAGCCACCAACTGGGCATGCCGGTCGAGGTCGGCGGCGACGTCTCGCTGCGATTCTGGCCCTCACCCACCATCCACGCGACCGGCGTGAGGATCGGACCGGTGTCGGAATCCGCCGGCAATCCCGTCGGGGAACTCGAGGCGATCCGTTTGTCCATGCGTTGGCTGCCGCTGATCGGCGGCCGGATGGTGCCTCAGACATTGCGACTGGATGCCCCCGTTGTGCGCCTGACGCCGGGAACCCTCGATGCCCTCGCACTCGGTGGGCGGCCGGACGACTCGGCGCGCGACCGTCGGTTTTCGCCGCTGGATCTGCGCATCCGCGACGGCGAGATCCACTGGAGCGCGCCGAACGGTGGCCGGGAGATGTCGATCACCGGGCTCGAGCTGGACATTGCCGACCTGGAATGGCAGCCGGCGGCTGAAGGGAAGCACCCCATGGCGAGGACATCCCTGAACCTGAAGGCATCCGCCGATGCCGTGCGCATCAACGCCCTGCGCCTGTCG
>NZ_JAWLBP010000058.1:0-4139 GCF_041687595.1 Guyparkeria sp.
CCTGTTCCTCGGCCTCACGACGCGCCTTCTCCTCGGCCTCCTTGCGCGCCTGTTCTTCCGCTTCCTTGCGGGCCTGCTCTTCGGCCTCCTTGCGAGCCTTCTCCTCGGCTTCCTTGCGGGCCTGCTCCTCGGCTTCCTTGCGAGCCTTCTCCTCGGCTTCCTTGCGGGCTTTCTCCTCGGCTTCCTTGCGAGCCTTCTCCTCGGCTTCCTTGCGAGCCTTCTCCTCGGCTTCCTTGCGGGCCTTCTCCTCGGCTTCCTTGCGAGCCTTCTCCTCGGCTTCCTTGCGGGCCTTCTCCTCGGCTTCCTTGCGAGCCTGCTCTTCGGCCTCGCGTTGCTTCGCGGCTTTCTCGGCTTCCTCCCGCGCGGCTTCCGCCTCCTTGCGGGCGGCCTCGCGGGCGGCTTCCGCCTCTTCGCGCGCCTTGGCCAGTTCGGCCAGACGCTGCTCCTCCTCCGCGGCGGCCTGCTCGCGCTCTTCGCGCAGTTTCTGCATCTGCTCGGCACGGGCCTCCTCGGCCCGTCGGGCGGCGGCGGCCTCCTCGACGGCCTTTTCCGTCTCCGCACGCTCGCGCTCGCGTGCCTCGCGCTGCTCACGCATGCGCTCGGCCTGCCGCTCGATCGATTCGGATGAGACCGATTCGGCCTCGATGTTCGGGGTAGGAACGGTCTCGGCGTTGCCGGCGGGCTTGACCTTCTCCGGCTCCCACAGCTCGTGGAAGACCACGGCCAGCGCCAGGAGCACGTGCAGCAGCACGGCTACCAGCACGGCCACGGGCATGCGCGCGATTATCCGCAGCATGGCCTACTGCTCCTCCTCGTCCGGCGCTGCCGGGTCGGACTCGGTGACCAGTCCGACCTTGGCCGCCCCGCCCTTCTGGGCGGCGACCATGGCGCGCATGACGGCCTCGTAGTTGGACGAGCGATCGCCCTTGACCAGGATGGGGATCTCCGGGTCGACGGCCCGCGCGGCCGCCACCAGTTCGGTGACGGTCGCCAGGCTCACCGGCGCCTCGGGATTTTCCGCCTGGTTGACGAAGTACTCACCCTCGCGGTCGACGATGATCAGCAGGGGTGGCTCGTCCTGCTCCTCGAGGGGGGTGGCCGCAGCCTGCGGCGGCTCGACCTCCACGCCCTGCTGCAGCATCGGCGCGGTCACCATGAAGATGACCAGCAGCACCAGCATGACGTCGATGTAGGGAACGACATTGATCTCGGCGACCATGCGTCGTGCCCGTCGCGTACGCCGCGCCATGGGTCACTTGCCTCCCAGCTGGCGTTGCAGGAGCCCCAGGAACTCGTCGATGAAGTTCTCGTAACGACCGGAGAGCCAGTCGATCCGTTGCGTGTAACGGTTGTAGGCGATGACCGCCGGGATGGCGGCGAACAGGCCCATGGCAGTCGCGATCAGCGCCTCGGCGATGGGCGGGGCCACCGCCGCCAGCGTGGCGCTCTGCATGGTGCCGAGGTTCATGAACGCGCTCATGATGCCCCAGACGGTACCGAACAGGCCCACGTAGGGGCTGACCGAACCGACCGTCGCCAGGAAGGGCACGCCTTCCTCGAGCTGGTCGATCTGGCGGTTCTGAGCCACGTTCATGGCGCGCTCGACGCCGTCGATGATCTGACCGTGGCTGCGCTCCTCGGCCTGGCGCAGCCGCTGGAATTCGCGGAAGCCGGCCTCGAAGACCGCCTCGTGCCCCTCGCGCGCCCGGGCCTCGCGGGAGATGCGGTCATAGAAATCGTTGAGACTGCCGCCGGCCCAGAAGCTGCCCTCGAACCGGCGCACGCGGGCAACGGCACGCTTGTAGACCCGGGCCTTGTGGATGATCAGGGCCCAGGAGGCGATGGAAGCAAGAACCAGGATGATCAGGACCAGCTGGACCGGCAGGCTGGCACCGGTGATGAGTTCGACTACGGATGGCTCGGAATTCACGCGAAAGACTCCAGGATCGCCTCGGGGATTGGTTTGGGGCGCAGCGTGTCGCTGTGGACACAGACTGCGCGCACGGCAGCTTCACACAAGACCGTGGAATCGGCCGAATGTTCCACTCGCTGGGTGAAGTCGATGGACGCCGCGCGCAGACGTTCCACCTCGCAGGTGACGTTCAGCGCGTCATTAAATCGTGCCGGTCGGCGATATTCAAGCGAGACCCGGGACACCACGAACAGCAGGTTCATGTCGTCGCGAAGCGCGTCCTGCTCCCATCCCCGGGCGCGCAGCCACTCGGTCCGCGCGCGTTCGCAGAAGTTGAGGTAGCGCGCGTGGTAGACCACACCGCCGGCGTCCGTGTCCTCGTAGTAGACACGCACGGGCCAGTAAAAAATCTCTGCGCCGTCCGTCATGACCCTTCCTCCGCCAGCAGGTCGGGCCGGTCACCCGGCCAGCGGGGCGGCGGGGAGAAGCCGAAGTGCTCCCAGGTCTGCCGGGTGGCCATGCGACCGCGCTGGGTACGCACGAGAAAGCCCTGCTGGATCAGGTACGGCTCGAGGACGTCCTCGATGGTGTCACGCGATTCGCCGATCGCCGCGGCGATGTTGTCCAGCCCCACCGGGCCGCCGTCGAACTTGTCCAGCAGGGTCTCGAGCAGGCGGCGGTCCTGGTGGTCGAAGCCGCGCTGGTCGACCTTGAGCATGTCCAGCGCGAGGCTGGCGACCTCGCGGTCGACCCGCCCGCCGCTCTTGATGTCGGCGTAATCCCGCACCCGGCGCAGCAGGCGGTTGGCGATGCGCGGGGTGCCGCGCGAGCGGGCGGCGATCTCGCGCGCGCCCTCGGCATCCATATCGAGACTGGTCAGCCGGGCCGAGCGCTCGACGATGTGCACCAGGTGCTCGACCTCGTAGAACTCCAGGCGCTGCAGGATGCCGAAGCGATCGCGCAGCGGGTTGGTGAGCATGCCGGCGCGGGTGGTGGCCCCGACCAGGGTGAACGGCGGCAGGTCGAGCTTGATCGAGCGCGCCGCGGGGCCCTCGCCGATCATGATGTCGATCTGGTAGTCCTCCATCGCCGGGTAGAGGATCTCCTCGACCACGGCCGAGAGACGGTGGATCTCGTCGATGAACAGTACATCGTTGGGCTCGAGGTTGGTCAACAGCGCGGCCAGGTCGCCGGGGCGCTCGAGCACCGGGCCGGAGGTCTGCTTGAGGTTGACGCCCATCTCGTTGGCGATGATGTGGGCCAGCGTGGTCTTGCCGAGCCCCGGCGGGCCGAAGATCAGCACGTGGTCGAGCGGCTCGCCGCGGTTGCGCGCGGCGGGGACGAAGATCTCCATCTGCTCGACCACCGCCGGCTGGCCGATGTAGTCGGCGAGCCGGCGCGGGCGCAGGGCGCGCTCGATGGCCTCCTCGTCGGGGCGATGTTCGGAGCTGACGAAGCGCGGATCTTCCATGGATTGATTCACCGTAGGGTTACTTCACCGTGTGTCGCAGGGCCAGACGGATCAGGGACTCGGCATCGTCCGCCCCCTCCTTCTCGGCCCGGGTGATCATCCGGCCGGCCTCGGCCGGCTTGTAGCCCAGGGCCTCGAGGGCGCTGATCGCCTCGTCGCGCGGGTGTTCCGCACCCGGCGCACCTCCCGGCAGGCTCGCCGCCGTCGTGCCGGCCTCCTTGTCGATCCGGTCGCGCATTTCGATGATCAGCCGCTCGGCGGTCTTCTTGCCGATGCCCGGCACCTTTACCAGCGCCGCGACGTCCTCGCTGAGCACGCAGTCGCGGAACTGGGCCTCGGACATGCCGGACAGCACCGCGACGGCCATCCGCGGGCCGATGCCCGAGACCTTGATCAATGCCCGGAACAGGTCGCGCTCGCGGGTGGTGGCAAAGCCGTAGAGCAGCTGAGCGTCCTCGCGCACCACCAGGTGGGTATGCAGGATGACGTCGTCCCGCCCCTGGGTGGCGAAGAATGTGGACATGGGGGCCTCGACCTCGTAGCCCACGCCATGCACGTCCACCAGCAGAAACGGTGGCTTGCGCGTAAGCACCCGTCCGGCGAGTCGACCGATCATTTGCGTCCTCCCGATTTGGCCGCGGCGCGCGCCTTGAGCACGGCGGCATCCATGTCCCGCCAGCCGCGCGAGTCGCTGCGGCGGCGATAGCGCCGTTGCGATGCCTCGCGCAGGATGGCGCGCGCTTCCTCGTTCCCGCT
>NZ_JAWLBP010000058.1:4239-11315 GCF_041687595.1 Guyparkeria sp.
GGCGGCATCCATGTCCCGCCAGCCGCGCGAGTCGCTGCGGCGGCGATAGCGCCGTTGCGATGCCTCGCGCAGGATGGCGCGCGCTTCCTCGTTCCCGCTGCCCTTCGCCACTTCGACTCCGCCGAAGGCATTGCTGCGGTAGCAGTGGCACAGGGCCACGGCAGCGGCGTCCGCCCCGTCCGCCGACGGCAACTCGGCCAGTCCGGCCAGTCGCTGGATCATGTGGGCGACCTGCGTCTTGTCGGCCTTGCCACTACCGACCACCGCCTGCTTGACGGTCGCCGGCATGTATTCCTCCACGGGCAGTCCGTGGCGCACCACCGCCGCCAGCGCCGCGCCGCGCGCCTGGGCGAGCTTGAGCGACGAGGATTCGCTGCGGTACATGAAGATCTGCTCGATGGCGCATTCGGTCGGCCGGTGGGTCTCGATCCACTCGGTCACGGCATCGAAAACGCCGCCCATGCGGGCGGCGAAGTCACCACGAGACTGGAGGGACAGGCTTTCCAGTTCGAGGCAGCGCACCCGCCCCCCCGTGAACTCGATCACCGCCAGCCCCAGCACGCGCGAGCCGGGGTCGATGCCCAGCACCCGGCGCGCGGGACGATTCGCTTGTGGCGAATCAGGCATAGACCTCGTCCGGGATCTCGGCGTTGTGGTAGACCTCCTGGACGTCGTCGAGGTCCTCGAGCATGTCGATCAGCTTGACCACCTTCTCGGCGGTCTCGCCCTCGACCGGGGCCGTGGTCGAGGCGCGCATGGTGACCTCGCTCTCTTCCGGCGGCAGCCCCGCCTCGATCATTGCCTGCTTGACGTCGCTGTAGGTCTCCGGGGTGGTGATCACCTCGATGGCGTTGTCGTCGAACACCTCGATGTCCTCGGCGCCGGCCTCCATGGCGGCCTCCATGATCGGGTCCTCGTCGCTGCCCGGCGGGTAGTAGAGCACGCCGAGACGGGAGAACAGGAAGGCGACCGAGCCGTCGGTGCCGAGGTTGCCGCCGTTCTTGGAGAAGGCGTGGCGCACGTCGGCGACCGTGCGGGTGTTGTTGTCGGTCATGCCGGTGACATACACCGCCACGCCGCCCGGGCCGTAGCCCTCGAAGGTGACCTCGACGAAATCCTGCCCCTCGAGATCACCGGCGCCGCGCTTGGCGGCCCGCTCGATGGTGTCCTTGGGCATGTTCGCACCCAGCGCCTTGTCCCAGGCCAGGCGCAGCCTCGGGTTGGCCGCCGGGTCGGCGTTGCCGCCCGTACGCGCCGCGACCGTGATCTCGCGGATGATCTTGGTCCAGAGCTTGCCGCGCTTCTTGTCCTGCGCGGCCTTGCGATGCTTGATGTTCGCCCACTTGCTGTGACCGGCCATTCTCCACCTTTGCTGTTGCTGGCACGGCCCGGATTTCACGGGCCGTGTCACCAGTTGACTGACATGACGGCAGGGATTCTATCACCGCCGCCCGACATCCCGAGGAGAGACCCCGCCCGGCGATGTCACGAAAAAGTCTGCAACATCCCGGAACTCTCGACCTGACTCGTTGACACAGGGCTAGCGGGCGGCATTCATGCTCGCTGCTCGGCTAGATGCCGGGAAATTCACAGACAACCTGAAAAGGTGTTTTTATGAAACTCGAAGCCAAGACCATCACTACCCTTATCGGCAGCACGGCATTGGCGACGATGATCGGCATGGGCAGCGCCCACGCCCAGAGTGCGAACCAGGGCGCACAAGGCGGCACCGCACCGCAGGGACAACCGCAAGCGCAAGGTGGCGGCAGTGCTCAGGGCGGCGCTCAAGGTGGTGTCCAGGGCGGTGGTGCCCAAGGCGGCACTCAGGGTGGCGTTCAAGGCGGCGCCCAGGGTGGCGTTCAGGGTGGTGGCCAGGGTGCTGCTCCGCCGCCGACCGCCGGAGACAAGGACGACGGGAATGACGACGACGAAAAGGAAGATGGCATCATCGGCATGTAGGCCGCCCATCTTCCCGTGAGATATCCGCCAACGGCCCGCTCCTCAGGGAAGCGGGCCTTTTTCGTTTTGACCTCGCCCTCGCGCCCCGACCAGCCAGCAAAACCACAGGGTGAGCCCGGCCAGGTATAGCGCGGCCATCCCCACGGCCAGCGCGAACAGGGAGTCGGCCAGCCAGGCCACCATCACCCCGGACACCAGGCCGGCGAAGGCCATCTGCGTCGCGCCCTGCAGGGCCGAGGCCAGCCCCCGCTGTTCCGGCCAGTAGTCGAGCGCGACGAGGTTGAGCGCCGGCATGGTGGTCGCCATGCCCATGACATAGAGCGTGATCGGCGTGACCGTCAGCCACACCCCATGCGTGACGTCCGGCGGCTGCACCCAGGCCTGCACCAGGTTGTAGACCACCGCCAGCCCGGTCAGCGATAGGCCGAGGCCCATGGTGGCGGTCATGCCCATCCGCCCGGCGAGCCAGCGGGTCAGCCGGCTGCCCAGGATCAGGCCGATCACCAGCGGCACGAAGAACTTCCAGAAATCGGTCTCGTCCTGGCCGAGGTGGTCGATGAGAATCGCCGGCGCGGCGGCCACGTACAGGAACATGCCGCCGAACAGCAGCGCGAACACGATGATCAGCTGCATGTACCGCGGGTGTGACAGCGCCCGGGCGTAGCTTTTCAGGACGAAGGCCGGGGCGAACGACTGGCGGTAGCGATACTCGACCGTCTCGGGCAGCAGTCGCCAGACCGCAAGCATCAGCAGCAGGGAAAAGCCGACCAGGAACCAGAACACCGAGCGCCAGCCGAACCATTCATGCAGCCAGCCGCCGATGATCGGCGCGGCCGCGGGCGCGGCGGCGAACACCAGCATGATGTTCGCCATGACGCGCTGGGCGTCGGCACCGGCGAACAGGTCTCGCACCAGCGCCCGGCCGATCACCACCCCGGCGCCGGCGGCAAGCCCCTGCCCCACCCGCGCGGCGACCAGCTGACCGATGCTCTGCGAGAGCGCCGCGAAGACGGTCATCAGCGCGTAGGCCAGGAGGGCGAGCAGGATCACGCGCTTGCGGCCGAAGCTGTCGGAGGCCGGCCCGTAGAACAGCATCATCGAGGCAAAGGCGACCAGGTAGAGGCTGAGGGTCTGCTGGATGGCCGCCTGCCCGACGCCGAATTCGTCGCCGATGGCGTGGAAGGACGGCAGGTAGGCATCGACGGTGAACGGCGCGAGCATCAGGAGCCCGGCGATTACCAGCACGAGCACAGCCGCGCGTCGACCGCGCGGGGACTCGCCGCCGGGAGAAAGGGAATCGTCGACCGGCCCGGTCACGCCGGCCCGGTCACGCCGGCAGGGCTTCGCGCACGCCGGAACGGTAGCGCAGGAAGCTCTTGAGCTGCTGGTGGCCGTGCTGGGTGAGGATCGACTCGGGGTGGAACTGGACGCCCTCGATGGCGTATTCGCGATGGCGGAAGCCCATGACCTCGTCGACCGAGCCGTCCTCGTTCTGCGTCCAGGCAGTGATCTCCAGCACCTCGGGAATGCTGTCGCGGGCGACGACCAGCGAATGGTAGCGCGTCGCCTCGAAGGGGTTGGGCAGGCCCTCGAAGACACCCACGCCGGTGTGGTAGACGGGCGAGACCTTGCCGTGCATGACCTCCCGGGCCCGCACCACCTTGCCGCCGAACACCTGGCCGATCGCCTGGTGGCCGAGGCAAACGCCCAGGATGGGCAGCTTGCCGGCGAAGTGGCGGATCACCTCGAGCGAGATGCCGGCCTGGTCCGGGTCGCAGGGGCCCGGGGAGACCACGATATGGCTCGGCGCGCGGGCCTCGATCTCCTCGATGGTGACCTGGTCGTTGCGCGCCACCCAGACCTCTTCACCCAGCTCGCCGAGGTACTGGACGAGGTTGTAGGTGAACGAATCGTAGTTGTCGAGCATCAGCACCATTGCGGTCGCCACTCCAGGGTTCCAAGAGATCGGGCCGGCCGGAAAGCGGAAAGCACGGTCGGCGTTGACCTTCCAGTATAGGGAAGCTCTCGACTCAGTGGTACTTCTCGACCGTGATGTGGCCGGGCTCCCGGCGACGGTGGCGGCGCAGGCCGCGCGACTCGAGCAGTTGCCGGACCTCCTTGATCATGTCCGAGTTCCCGCAGAGCATGACGTGGGCATCCTCCGGACGCAGCTCCAGCGCGACATGCCGCTCGAGATCACCGGAGGTCAGCGACGCCTGAACCCGCTCGCGCAGGGCAGTCGGGCACGCCTCGCGCGTGACCAGCGGCACGAAGTCGAACCGGTCGCCGTGCTGCATTTCCAGTTGGCGGATGGTCTCGCTGTAGGCCAGGTCCGCCACGTGCCGCACCGAGTGGCCCAGCACCACGCGCTCGGCACGCTCCCAGGGAGCTTCGGTCTTGAGCATGGACAGGAAAGGCCCCAGCGCGGTGCCCGTGGCGAACAGCCACAGGTGGCGATGCTCAGGCGTGCGTTCCATGGTCATGGTGCCGGTGACCGAGGTATGCACGAACAGGGAATCCCCGACCTCGAGGCGAGCCAGCCTTGGCGAGAGCGGCCCCTCCGGCACGACATTGAAGAAGATCTCGTGCGGCGTCTCGCCCGGCGCGTTGACCAGCGAGTACGGCCGCGCGACACGCTCGCCGTCGATGTCGAGCCCGACGCGAACGAACTGGCCCGCCTTGAAGGCCGGCAACGGGGCCCGGAACCGCAGCGAGTAGAGCCCTTCGTTCCAGCGGATCCTCTCGGCCACCGTCACTTTCAGCCATTCGCCCATGATTCACCTCGTCTCGATTCGTGCAGGAACTCCCTCGCCCGCTGTCTTGGCGCGGTTCGCCATGCTCCAGCATGGCATGATTCACGGGCGGCTGCCGTCATCCCGCGGCACAGGGTCAGCGAGCCGCCAGCCGACGGGCATGGTGCCGCTGGCGACGCTGGTAGAGCGTGATGATCAGCAGCGCCGACAGGATCAGGCCGATCCCGACCTGCTTGACCGGCCCCGGCGTCTCGCCCAGCACCAGCCACGCGCTCAACACGCCGATCCCGGGCACCAGCAGGACGCCGAATCCAGCCACCCAGGTGGGCAAGTGGTGCAGGGAATAGACCCAGAGCAACCAGCCCAACGCCCCGGCGAGCAACACGTTATAGATCAGCGCCCAGAAGAAATTGGGCGTGGGATCGAAGGCGAAGGGCTCGACCCAGAGCGCGATGCCGGCCAGCAACAGGCCACCGTAGAGCATCTGCCAGGCGGTCAGGTTGAGCAGGTCCGGCTGGTAGCGATGGTAGTAGCGTTTCTGCCAGATCGCCCCGAGCGCCCAGCCGATCCCGGAGGCGAGGGCGAGGCCCACGGCGGCGAGCGCCAGCGAGGTCTCCCACGGCGAGATCAGGAGTACCAGCCCCGGTATCGCAACCGCGATGGCCAGCAACTGCACCGGGGTGATCCGCTCGTGCAGCGCGAAATGGGCCATCAGCGTCAGCCAAAGGGGCATGGTGAAGACGATCACGGCGGTCTCGCCGGCCCCGCCGCCTGCCTCCAACGCCCACATCATGAAGCCGACGAATCCGGCTGTCTGGAACAGGCCGATCGGCAGGGCGTAGAACAGCGGGGGCGGGCGGAACCGCTTGCCGGCCAGCGGCAGAATCGCGATCAGCAGGAGGGCCGGCAGAACGGTGCGCAGCGCGGCGAACCAGGCGGCGGAGACGTCCACCAGCACCGCCTTCATCACCACCCAGTTGTAGCCCCACATCAAGCCGAGCAGAAGCAGGGCCAGAACCGGCAGCAACGTGATCGGTGCGTCCGCGGGAATCTCGCGGTCCTCGACGGGACCCGGGGTCGACTCGGTCATGCGCTCACCGGCATTTTCAACAAGGGGCGGCGATCTTAGCAGCCCAGCCGGCATGACGACCGATACCGACTCCATGCACGCCCCCGGCACCAGGGAATCCGAGCAGCGTCACCCGATTGCAACTATCGTAGGGCAGGCCGTGCGAAATTCGTGGCCTACCAGACAACCGCCGGCCTCACGCCGACGACCGGCCGCAAGGCTTGACGTGACGTCTTGCCGGGCCGCGCAACCAAGGAGGTGCCATCATGCTGTTCTGGGCTCTGGTTTTCCTCATCGTGGGTATCACCGCGGGCGTGCTCGGCCTGACCGGCCTCGCGGGCGCCGCCACTCAGATCGCCCTGATCCTGTTCGTGGTTGGACTGATCCTGGCCATCGTCTTCTTCGTGATGGGCCGGCGACCACCCGTCTGACGCCCCTCGGAACGAATCACGAAAAAAACCCCGGCCAGGCCGGGGTTTCGTTGATCCGGGTGTGCGCAAACGGCGTCAGATCCGGCCGTAGACCTCGCCGCCCTTCTCGACGAACTCGATCGACTTCTCCTTCATGCCCCGCTTGAGGGCCTCCTCCTCGTCGACCCCCAGCTGGTCGGCGTACTCGCGCACCTCCTGGGTGATCTTCATGGAGCAGAAGTGCGGGCCGCACATGGAGCAGAAGTGGGCCACCTGGTGCGCCTCGGCCGGCAGGGTCGCGTCGTGGTATTCACGGGCCCGCTCCGGGTCGAGCGACAGGTGGTACTGGTCGAGCCAGCGGAACTCGAAACGGGCCTTGGACAGGGCGTTGTCGCGGACCTGCGTGCCCGGGAAGCCCTTGGCGAGATCCGAGGCGTGGGCGGCGATCTTGTAGGTGATCACGCCTTCGCGCACGTCGTCCTTGTCCGGCAGGCCGAGGTGCTCCTTGGGCGTGACGTAGCAGAGCATGGCGGTGCCGTACCAGCCGATGTTGGCCGCGCCGATGCCGCTGGTGATGTGGTCGTAGGCCGGGGCGATGTCGGTGACCAGCGGCCCGAGGGTGTAGAACGGCGCCTCGAAGCAGTCCTCGAGTTCCTTGTCCATGTTCTCCTTGACCATGTGCAGCGGCACGTGGCCCGGCCCCTCGATCATCACCTGCACGTCGTGCTTCCAGGCGATCTGGGTCAGCTCGCCCAGGGTCTTCAATTCGGCGAACTGCGCCTCGTCGTTGGCATCCGCCAGGCAGCCCGGGCGCAGGCCGTCGCCCAGCGAGAAGGAGACGTCGTAGGCCTTCATGATCTCGCAGATCTCGTTGAAGCGCGTGTA
>NZ_JAWLBP010000059.1:0-11313 GCF_041687595.1 Guyparkeria sp.
TGTCCGCACGGGCATCGCTGGCGGTGGGACGGTGTGACGTTCACCCTGCTTCAGGCGCCGATGCGCTCGGCGAACAATCGATCCTGTGTCCTGAAGGTGGAGGGGAGGACAGGGGCGCTGCTTCTCACCGGTGACATCGAGAAGGCGGCGGAGCGGTGGCTGGTGCGTCACGCGGACGTGGCCGCGGACATCGTGCTCGTGCCGCATCACGGATCGAGCAGCTCGTCCACGCCGGCCTTTGTCGAGGCGGTCGGGGCCGAGGTGGCCGTGGTGAGCGCCGGATTCCTCAATCGCTGGGATCACCCGCGCCCGGAGGTGGTTGCCCGGTGGCAGTCGTCGAATGCCCGGGTGTTGCGCACGGATCGTGGGGGTGCGTTCCGGCTCGGTGCCGATGATCCGGTGGCAGAGCGTGACCGCCGCTGGCGCTTCGCCTGGCGGGTGGCCGACCCGTTCGCGGATTCGGTGGGGCATCCGTGAATCCAACTGGGTTGTCATCGAGCGGAATCGTGGCCATCTGGTCTTGAAACCCCGACTTTTTGTGACCATTTCGCGACAACGCGCCGTTTAGCACGTAAAGTTATGCACCTGTGCCAGGGACCGGGCTTTGATCGAGAGGGATGCTCGAATCAAGTGACGAGATCCCTGTCGACGATGAAGCTTACGACCCTGTACTCCGAGGAACAGATACGCGCCGCCGAGAAATACCTCCGGGAAGTCGGCGCCGACGACCTGAGCCTGGACAGCCGCAACGGGCGGAACCCTCGAGCGGAGACGTTCCGCGTTTCCGCACTGGAGGGCACCGCCAGCCGCCTGATCCAGGGGGCGCGTGTCGACCCCTTCGCCAAGGATCGGGTGGCGCTTGTCGTGCCCCGCTACCTGCATCAGCTGCCGCAGTCATGGAGGAGGGGCGGGGTGACGCTGGTGCTCGAGCGACCATTCGCCGACGAGTCGCTCGGCATACGCGAGCTGATCGAGGGGTTGGTGGTCGACACCAAGGAAGCGAGTCGAGAAGACGATCCGGATCAGGCGCTGGTGCTGATCATGCAGGTCAATCGTCAGCGCCTGTTCGACCCCGGTGAGAACCCGGGGTGATTCCTTGATCTTTGCAATTTCACCGTCGCTGGCCTAACAAAGGTGACAACGGCCCGTTGAGCGCCATCTTCATCTTGAAGTGGTGAACGGGTCGCGAAGGAAAGCGTTGGAGGAATGGTCGGGAGTTTCACGCACCGCCTGGGGCTGGACGACGGCACGGCGGGAAGCTCGGGATCACTTCACTCGGCGTTTTCCCCAACAGCGCGGAGGAATTGCAATGAGCAGTCGGGATGAACTGGTCGACAAGTACGCGGCCGACATTCGGGAGAAGTGCGGCGAAACGCCGGATCGGGATCTTCTGGGGCGCGTGGTCGCGGGTCTGGGCCCTGCGGTCTACAACGCCGATGCTTCGGTCGTCGCCGCGAGCGATCCGGACGAAGTGGAAAGTATCAAGAAGAACTTCCTGGTCAAGAAACTGGGGCTGACCGACGGCCCCGATCTGGATGCCGCCCTGGACAAGGTGTTCGATCAGTACGGGCGCTCCAATCGCCACAAGTACCGTGCGGTGGTCTACTACCTGCTGACGCGCCACTTCGGCCGGGAAGCGGTCTACGCCTGAACGGCGCCGCCCCGGCGAAAACGACAAAACCCCGACCTGTTGGCAGGTCGGGGTTTTGTCGTTGCGCCGAGTCCGGCCAGAGCCGGTGCTCACTTGACGATCAGTCGTCCAGGCTCAGGGCCGGGTAGACGCCGTTCTCGTCGTGGACCTCTTGGCCGGTCAGCGGCGGGTTGAACACGCAGATCAGTCGCATGTCCTCGCTGCCGCCACGCAGGTAGTGCTTGTCGGCCGCCGGATCGTTGAGCAGATACATCATGCCGTCGCGGATCGGGTAGGTGACATCGTTGTTGATGTCGTGGATCTCCCCGTTGCCACCCACGCAGTAGACCGCCTCGATGTGGTTCTGGTAGTGGATGTAGGTCTCCGTGCCGGCACGGATGATGGTGTCGTTGTAGGAGAAGCCCACCTTGTCGTCGGCGAGGATCAGCCGGCGGCTGACCCAGTTGCCGTTTTCCGCTTCGACTTCGCGTTCGGTGCCGAGGATATCCCGGTCGAGATAACGTACGAGCATGTTTGACTCCGTGACTGGTTGAAGTTGGTCCGCCCCCGGGCCGGGGGCAGACGCGGTCGGCTATCAGCCCTTGCGAGCGGCCGCGGCGGCGTCGACGGCCTCGTCGAGGATGTCCAGGCCCTGGTTCAGCTCCGCCTCGCTGATGGTCAGCGGCGCCAGGAACTTCATCACCTGGTCGTCGGCGCCGGCGGTCTCGGCCAGCAGGCCCCGCTTGAACGCCTCGGCGGAGATCTCGTTGCAGAAGTCCTCGTGCTCGGAGTGCAGACCCCAGATCATGCCCAGACCGCGCACGCCCTCGATCAGGTCGGGGTGACGCTCGGCGATGGCATTGAAGCGCTTCTCGACCTTCTCGCCCTTGGCTACCACTTCCTTGGAGAACTCGTCGGTGTCCCAACGCTCCAGGGCGGTCGCGCCGGCGACGAAGGCCAGCGAGTTGCCGCGGAAGGTGCCGGTGTGCTCGCCCGGCGACCACTCGTCGATGTCCGGACGCATCAGCACGATGGCCATCGGCAGGCCGGTGCCGATCGACTTGGAGATGGTGACGATGTCGGGCTTGATGCCGGCACGCTCGAAGCTGAAGAAGTTGCCGGTGCGGCCGTTGCCGACCTGGATGTCGTCGACGATCAGCAGGATGTCGAGATCCTTGCACATCTTGTCGAGCTTCTTGAGCCACTCGACCGAGGCGACGTTGATGCCGCCTTCACCCTGGATGGTCTCGACGATGATGCCGGCCGGCAGGTCGTAGCCCGAGCTCGCGTCCTCGTAGTACTGGCGCATCATGTCGATGCTGTCCATCTGGCCTTCGCCGGTCGGGTCGAAGTAGTTGTCGTACGGCATCTTGGTGACGTTCAACGGCACACCGTAGAAATCGTCGTGGTAGAACTCGTTGCCGGTGACCGCGAGCGCGCCGAGGGTGTGGCCGTGGTAGGCGTTGGTGAAGGAGACGATCTTGGAGCGCTCCTTGACCTTGCGTGCCAGCTTCAGGGCCGTCTCGACGGCGTTGGTGCCGGTCGGGCCGACGAACTGGACCTTGTAGTCGAGATCGCGCGGCTGAAGGATGGTTTCCTGCAGCTTCTTGATGAACAGGTACTTGGCGTCGGTCGCCTTGTCGAGTGCGTTGGTGACGCCGTCACGCTCGATGAAGTCGATGATCGCGCGCTTGATGGCCGGGTCGTTGTGACCGTAGTTCAGCGAGCCGGCGCCACCGAAGAAGTCGATGAACGCCTTGCCGTGGTGGTCCCACATCGTGGCGTTCTTGGATTTGACGAAAATGGTCGGGAACGAGCGGATGTAACCGCGAACGTTGGACTCGTATTTCTCGAACAGGTCGATGTTCATCACAGGTCCTCGTCTTGAGCGTGAGAAGTGAAAAAGATGATAGGCGCACGAGGCACCGCCGGCCACTCGAGTTGAGGGCGGCGATGTCGTGGATCAGAGATCGATGACGTAGAGGTCTTCCGGCTGATGGCCATCGCCGAGAAGCTCGCTGGAGAGATAGGGCTCGCTGCGGATCGAGCGACCCAGCTTTTCCGCCCAGCGGGTGAACAGCGCCTGGGAAGCCGGGTTGTCGGGAGCGATGGTCAGTTCGATTCGCTTGATGTCGCCGAACCAGTCGCGCTCCTCGAGGGTCTTGAGCAGGCGGGAGGCCACGCCTTGGCCACGGGCGGAGGCGTCGACGCCGATTTGCCAGACGAACAGGGTGTCGGGGTTGTCCGGCAGGCGGTAGGCGGTCACGAAGCCCACGAGATCGTCGCCTTTTTCCGCGATGACGCAGGTCGAACGGAAATGGTCCGCCAGAAGGAAATAGAGATAGGCCGAGTTGAGGTCGAGCGTGCCGGCTCGTTCAATCAGCTGGTGAATCCGACCCCCATCCTCGAGGCGCGGTTCACGGAAGTGAATCGTCATGCTTTTTTACCCGTGCGCGTTAAGTTTCCAGCCGCGTTCGGGTCCGTATAAGTGAGCGAACATTATAGAGCATGGCATTCAAAGCTCAACCGGGGTCCGGGATGCAATGGGGGGTGCCGGTGCACGGGAGGCACCGAATCAAGGGCCTTCCCTGGGGGGCACGAAGATGTCTTGGGAAGGCGTCGGGCAGGCGGCGTGGGGCCTTGCGATTGAATGGCCCGCTTCCCGGCTCGACCAGCGGTTCGTGTCGACCTCAGGTCCCTTGAGGTCGGGCGTGGGGCGGGGTGCCTGTCCGATGGAGGGTGATGGGCATTTCCACGCCGGACACCCGGGCAATGTCGGCGAGCGAATGGCGGTCGAGGACGGTCCAGAAGGCCTCGAGCGCCTCGGCGAAGATCGGCGCGAGCCGGCAGCCGTTCCGGATCGGGCAGCGAGATCCCTGGCCGAAACATTCCACGAGATGCCAGTGGCATTCCACGTCCCGCGCTACCTCGCCGAGTGAGATGGTCTCGGGGGCGCGGGCGAGTTCCAGGCCGCCTCCCTTGCCGCGTCGGGCCCGGACATAGCCCCGGGTGGCCAGCAGGTTGGCCACCTTCATCAGGTGGTTGTAGGAGACCCCGAAGTAGTCGGCGATCTCCCGGATCTTCGGCAGGGCAGGCGCGTCGGCGTTTGCCGAGTCACCGCCACTCCGGCGAGGCTGGTTTGCCAGGTAGATCAGGATGCGGAAGGCGAGGTCGGTCTGCTGGTTGAGTTGCACGGCGTCCGGTCTCGGTTGGCGGGGTTTGTAATATGCAATCAGTATGCATATTCTGAACGTGTCTTGCCAGTCGTTCCGGAGGGTCTCGACCATGCGACGCCACGCGAAGCTGCAACCCCTGTCCCGCGAGCATCACCATACCCTGAAGCTCGCCCGTCGTCTGCAGGCCGGCGAACCGGGCGATGCGCTTGATGACGAGCTGGCGGACCACCGAGAGGCACTCGCCGCCCACTTCGCCGCCGAGGAGGCGATTGCCCGTGAGGTTCGCCGGCAATGCCCGGACGACCGGGTGCTGCTGGAGCAACTCGCGCGGATGGAGCGGGAACACCGGGAGATAGAGCGCCTGCTGGCTGACGCGTTGGCCGGTCGGGACAGTCGGGAGGGGTATCGCCGACTGGGCGAGTCCTTGATCAATCACGTGCGCTTCGAGGAGCGTGAGCTGTTCAATCGCTTGCAGGCGGCGGGCTACCCCTTCGACCAGGGCGGCGGAACATGAAGGACTGCCGCGACGAGCCGGTATTCCCGGTGGGGATCCCCCTTGGTGTCTGGCGATGCTCGGCGAGTCGATCTTGTGGCTGCTCTTTCTGGGCGCGCTTGCGTGGCTGGTTGCCGGCATGAAGGGCCGGGCGATTCGAGTAGTTGCTTGACGCCATGGCCCAAACGACAAGGCCCGCCGAATGGCGGGCCTTTGGTGCCGGTCAGGCGGTTCCCTGCTGCTAGAGCGAACGCTTGGCGAACGACTCGTAGTCGGGATAGCCCTTCTTGCCCAGCCATCGATTCAATGCCTCCAGCCCGGCCTCGATCTGCTTCGGGCGGGGGTGCTTGAGTTCCTCCTCGCGGACCTGGCGGTAGACCTGGTCGAATTCCTTCTTCAGCTTCGGCTCATGCAGTCCGTGGCGCGTGGAGCGGAACCCCGTGATCTCGCCGTTCGCCCCGATCTCCGGCTGGAAGTAGCCGATGGTCCAGTAGTGGTCGCCGTTCTTGCAGACGTTCTTGGTCACCGCGAAGAAGCGGTCTCGCTTCTCCCTGATCTGGTCCCACAACAGGTAGTAGACCGCGCGCGGCACATCCGGGTGGCGGATCAGGTTGTGCGGCTTTCCCAGGGCGTCCTCCCGGGAGTAACCGGTGACCTGGGTAAACACAGGGTTGATGAACTTGATCACTCCCCGCTCATCGGTGCGGGTCGAGATGATCTCGGATTCCAGCAGCTCGCGTTCGCGTCCGCTCAGCTCCTTCTCGGTCATGACTCCTCCTCTGGTGGTTTGCTTTCGTTGTTGTCATGCTCTTCCGGTCCCTTCTGGTGGGGACCGTCCTTTGGAATCCGTGGAGCAGCGGCCCGATCGACCGGGCCGGTGATCAGATGACTCGCGAGAACCGCTGACCGTCCAGCGTGCCGTGGTACTCGTCGAAGGCCATGCAGATGTTGCGGATCAGCAGTCGCCCGCGGGGCTCGACCACGATCTCATCGGCTGCGAGGTGCAGGAGGTCGTCATCGGCCATCGTTTTCAGGTCGGCGAGCGCGTCGGCGAAGTGCTTCCGGAAGTCGATGCCGAAACGGGCCTCGACCGCCGGGATCGACAGCCGGAAGTGACAGATCAGCTCGGTGATCACGTGCCGACGCAGCGCGTCCTCCTCGGTGGTGACCAGCCCCTTCTCGATCGGCAGGCGACCATTGGCGAGCGCGTCGTGATAGCGGTCTAGCTCCTTGACGTTCTGGCTGAACGCGCCGCCGACCTGGCTGATCGACGAGACGCCCATCGCGACCATGTCGCACTCGGCATGGGTCGAGTAGCCCTGGAAATTGCGGTGCAGGGTGCCCTCGCGCTGGGCGGTCGCCAGCGGGTCGTCCGGCTTGGCGAAGTGGTCCATGCCGATCAGGACGTAGCCGGCATCCAGCAGGTACTCGATGGTCGAGCCGAGAATGTCGAGCTTTTCCGCCGGGCTGGGCAGGTCGTCCGAGGCGATGCGCCGTTGCGGCTTGAAGCGCTGCGGCAGGTGGGCGTAGTTGAAGATCGACAGCCGATCGGGATCGAGCTCGACCACCCGGTCGAGCGTCTTCATGAACCGCTCTCGCGTCTGGAACGGCAGGCCGTAAATCAGGTCGAGGCTCACGCCGTGGAAATCCTGCTCGCGGGCGGTATCGACCACCTCCTTCGTCTCCTCGAAGCTCTGGATGCGGTTGACCGCCTTCTGCACCACGGGGTCGAAGTCCTGTACCCCGAGGCTGATCCGATTGAAGCCGATCTCGCGCAACAGGCGGATGGTGGCCGCGTCGGCCTCGCGCGGGTCGATCTCGATCGAGTACTCGCCGGTGTCGTCGCTCTTGAGCGCGAAGTGCTCGCCGGTCTTGCGCATGAGTTCGCGCATCTCGTCGTGGGAGAGGAACGTCGGCGTGCCGCCGCCCCAGTGGAGCTGGTCGACCGGGCGTCCGTCATCGAAGAGCGCTGACTGCAGCGCCATCTCTTGGTAGACGTCGTCGAGGTAGGGGCGGGCCTTGCCGCGGTCCTTGGTGACCACCTTGTTGCAGGCGCAGTAGAAACAGACCGTGTCGCAGAACGGGATGTGCACGTACAGCGACAGCGGGCCCCCGGCGGCATTCGAGCGCGCCGCCGCCTCGCGGTAGTCCGCCTCGCCGAACCCGTCGTGGAACTGCACCGCGGTGGGGTAGGAGGTGTAGCGCGGACCGCTGGTGTCGTAGCGCCGGATCAGTTCCGGATCGAAGAGCTTGTGGTCGGTGTCGTTCATGTGGCTGCACTGATCAGTGGTGGGCGGCGGAGCCGCTCGGATGTCGATGAGAAAAAGTCTAGCGCCTCGCCGGGGCGGATTCCCCCAAGTAGAATGCTCGGTTAATCGATGGCACCGGCTCGAAGGGGGCGGCGTCCCGGGCGGGGCCTTTCACGTCCGCGTCGGACTGGATATCCTCTGCGCCGTCCGTGGGACGGTTGCAAGGTTGGGGAAAGGGCATGATCGGCGAGATGCTTCAGGGGCTGGACTACTTTGGGACGGCGGTGTTCGCCGTCAGTGGCGCGCTGGTGGCCAGCCGGCGCCACATGGACTTGATGGGGTTCCTGATCCTCGCCACGGTGACCGGCATCGGCGGCGGGACGCTGCGCGACCTGCTGCTCGGCCGCCCGGTGTTCTGGCTCACGCAGTGGGAGTACCTGCTGATCACCGCCGTGATGGCCATCGCCACTTTCTACGCCACCCGTCCCTTCCAGCAGCGCTCCAACTGGCTGTTGTGGGCGGACGCGGTCGGACTGGCCGCCTTCTGCGTGATCGGGGCACAGATCGCGCTGTCGATGGACGCCAGTCCCATGATCGCGGTCATGATGGGTATCATGACCGCTACCTTCGGCGGGCTGATCCGGGACGTGCTTGCCGGCGAACCGCCGCTGCTGTTGCACCGCGAGATCTACGCCTCGGCCGCACTGGTCGGGGGGATCGTCTATGTTCTGTTCGCCCACTGGCTGGACTGGCCAGTCGCCGCCGTGATCCTCGGCTTTACCCTCACGCTCGTCGTGCGGGGCCTGGGGATCCGCTATCACTGGCACCTGCCGTCGGCCGGACGCGGATAGGCGCCGGGCCGGACATCCGACACTCACAGGCTTCGAGCATTCAACTGATATGAGCAACGCCGTCGAGATCTACGGGCTCGAGAAGACCTACGAAGGGGGCACGCATGCCCTCAAGGGCATCGAGCTTTCCATCGAGGAGGGGGACTTTTTCGCCCTGCTCGGTCCCAATGGGGCGGGCAAGTCGACCACCATCGGCATCCTCTGCTCGCTGGTCAACAAGACCGCCGGCAGCGTGCGCGTGTTCGGTCACGACCTCGACCGCGACCGCGCCTGGGTGAAGTCCCAGATCGGCGTGGTGCCGCAGGAATTCAACTTCAACCAGTTCGAGCCGGTCGAGGAAGTCGTCATCAACCAGGGCGGCTTCTACGGCATGACGCGCCGCGCGGCGAAGAAGCGTGCCCACGAGCTGTTGAAGCAGCTGGGGTTGTTCGACAAGCGAGAGGGGATGGCCCGGGCGCTTTCCGGCGGCATGAAGCGCCGCCTGATGATCGCCCGCGCGCTGGTGCACGACCCGCGCATGCTGATCCTCGACGAGCCCACCGCCGGGGTGGACATCGAACTGCGCCGCGGCATGTGGGACTTCCTCACCCGGATCAACAAGCAGGGCACCACCATCATCCTCACCACGCACTACCTCGAGGAAGCCGAGGCCCTGTGCCGCAACATCGCGATCATCAACGAGGGGCGCATCGTCGAGCACAGCTCGATGCGCAACCTGCTGGCCAAGCTCTCGCAGGAGACCTTCGTCCTCTATGCCCGCGAGCCGGTCGAATCACTGCCGGAGATGCCGGTGGTCGGTTCGCGCCTGATCGACGACGAGACCATCGAGGTCGACCTGACCCGCGGCCAGGAGCTGACCGGCGTGTTCGACGTGCTGCGCGGTCACGGCATCGTGATCGAGCGCATGAAGAACAAGACCAACCGCCTCGAGGAGTTGTTCCTGCGCCTGGTGCAGGACGACGATGCCGCCATCAATGCCGAGGAACGTTCATGAGCATCCGTTCGCAAAGCGACGCATTCGACCACCAGGGGGCGGGCGAGAAGGCCGTCGGCCTGACGCCGCGCGGGGCGTGGAACGCCTTCGTGATGCTCCTGACCCGCGAGATCCTGCGTTTCGGCCGGATCTGGGTGCAGACCGTGCTGCCGCCGATGATCATGACCGCCCTGTACTTCGTGGTCTTCGGTCACCTGATCGGTCCGCGCATCGGCGTGATCGACGGGGTGCCCTACATCCAGTACCTGGTCCCCGGGCTGATCCTGATGTCGGTGATTACCCAGAGCTACGCCAACTCGGTCTCCTCGTTCTTCGGCGCGAAGTTCGCCCGTCACGTCGAGGAGTTGCTGGTCTCGCCGATGCCCAACTGGCTGATCATCGTCGGCTACGTGGCAGGCGGGGTGGCGCGCGGGCTCACCGTCGGCGGGGCGGTCACCATCGTGGCGCTGCTGTTCGCCGAGCTCTCGGTCCACAGCGTGCTGAACCTGTTCGGCGTGGCGCTGATGACCTCGATCCTGTTCTCGCTTGGCGGGCTGATCAACGCCGTCTACGCCACGCATTTCGACCACATCTCGATCGTGCCGACGTTCGTGCTGACACCGCTGACCTACCTGGGCGGGGTGTTCTACTCGATCAACATGCTTTCGGACTTCTGGCAGCAGGCCTCGCTCTACAACCCGGTGCTCTACATCATCAACGGCTTTCGCTACGCGATGCTGGGCATCACCGACGTGCCCGTGTGGAGCAGCTACGCCATCCTGGCGGTCGGTATCGTGATCCTCTATCTCTACGCGCTGCGCCTGTTCCGCAAGGGCATCGGCCTGCGCGGCTGACCGGTCTCGTCACTCCCTGAGCGACAGGCGCTCGCGGACCACTTCCGCCAGCACGCGGGCATGGTTGTGCTCGCTGTCCCTGGCGGCATAGAGCAGGGTCACCGGCTGGCCCTCGGCAATCTGGACAAGATGATCGAGTTCCGCGCTGCCCTCGAGCTCGCGTCGGTAGCGGCGCTCGAACTCGGTGAACCGCTCGGGGTCATGACCGAACCAGCGCCGCAGGGCCCCGGAAGGCGCCACGTGCTTGAGCCACTCGTCGTGGTGCAGGTCCTGCTTTTTCACCCCGCGGGGCCACAGCCGGTCGACCAGCACCCGGTAGCCCTCGTTCGGGCCCGGCGGATCGTAGACTCGACGGATGGTGATGGTGTCCCCGCTCACGCGCTAACCCTTGGGGCCGAACAGCGCCCAGATGATCAGGCCGAGAACCGGCAGCAGCAGGATGATGACGATCCAGAGCGCCTTCATGCCGGCTGAAGCGCCGCTCTGCACCACCTTGATGATGGCGTAGATGTCGAGAATCAGGATGATCAGGCCCAGCAGGCCGCCGAAGGGTGCTTCCAGCATGTCTCTTTCCTCGCTTGCTGTGTCGGACCGTGCCTACCTCATGTCGGCACGGCGTTTTTCCAGGTACCGTTGATGGTAGTCCTCGGCCGGCCAGAATGCCGTCGCCGGGGTGATCTCGGTCACGATGGGGCGCGAGAGGTCGGCCTGTTGCTCCCGCGTCACCCGCTCGGCGATGTCCCGCTGGGCGGGGTCGAGAGGGAAGATCGCGGAACGGTACTGGGTGCCGATGTCCGGTCCCTGCCGATTGGGCGTGGTCGGGTCATGCATGGCGTAGAAGGCGCGTACCAGTTCCTCGTAGCCGATCCGGTCGGGATCGAATCGAACCAGCACGGCCTCGGCATGGCCGGTTCCGCCGCTGCAGACCTGGCGGTAGTCGGGGTGATCGACATGGCCGCCGGTGTAGCCCGAGATGGCGTCGATCACGCCGGGCATCTGGCGAAACCGGTCCTCGACGCCCCAGAAGCAACCAGCCGCGAAGATCGCCTCTTCCGTCTGTCCCATCGATTGGTCTCCATGGATTTCA
>NZ_JAWLBP010000060.1:0-11285 GCF_041687595.1 Guyparkeria sp.
CCCTAGAACGGCGGTTCGCAGTGGTAGTCGACTTTGGGGGCGTCCGGATGTTCCGGGTCGGGGAAGACCAGCCGCGCGGCGTGCAGCATCAGGCGCGCGTGGCGGTTGGCCTCGGGGTGATAGAGCGAGTCGCCCTGGATGGGGCGCCCCTGGGCCAGCAGGTGCACGCGCAGCTGGTGCGAGCGTCCGGTGATCGGCTCGAGAATGATCCGAATGCCGTCTTCCACCGGTTCGGCCACGCGGTAGCGGGTCTGCGATGGACGCCCGCTCTCCGGGTCGATGCGGTAGCGCGGCCGGCGCTCATGGTCCTTGCCGATCGGCAGGTCGATCAGCCCCTCGGCGGGTTCGAGCGGGGCGTCGATCAATGCCTCGTAGGTCTTGTCCACGTCGCGTGCGGCGAAGGCCTTCGACAGAAACGAATGCGCCCGGGCATTGCGCGCCAGCACCAGCAGGCCCGAGGTGTCCCAGTCCAGACGGTGGACGATGCGCGCCTCGGGGAATTCCATCTGCACGCGGTGGATCAGGCAGTCCTGCTTTTCCGGCCCGATGCCGGGCACCGACAGCATCCGTTCCGGTTTGGCGACGACCAGGAAGTCGCGCCGCTCGTCGAGCAGTGCCCAGTCGCCTGGTGGCTGGTTTGCCGGTGCGTTGTGGTCGATGGCGTTCATGCTTCTTGGGTTCCCTTCGCAGCCAGGGTCAGGGCCTCGGCAATCGCCTGCTGGTGCTCGCGGTCGTTGATCGGGTGGCCATTCTGGTCGACGACGAAGAAAGCATCCTCTGCGCGCTCGCCCAGCGTGGCGATGCGCGCGTGCAGCAGGATCGCGCCCATGCGCCACAGGGTGTCCGACAGGTCGGCCAGCAGGCCGGGGCGGTCCTTGGCCAGCACCTGGATCATGGTGCGCGCCCGGGCGATGTCGGGAGAGAATTCCACCTCGGTGTCGACGTCCAGGCTGGAGAGCTGGGCCGGGGTCCGGCGCCGCGTGACCGACAGGGCTCGACCGGGGTGGTGGATCACCTGCCTGAGCCGGTCGTGCAGGGCCTCGATGGCGCCGGGGTCGCTCACCGGCCGGCCCTGACGGTCGAGGACGAAGAATTCCAGCAGGATGAGTTCCGATTCGGGCAGTTGCTCGCGGTTGCCCGCGATGTCGATGGCATTCAGGCCGCTTTCGGCCACCAGCGGGCGCGGGATGACCGTGATGTTGGCCGACTGCACGTTCAGTCCCTCACGGTCGATGCCCGCCACGACGTGGGCGAACAGGGCCGGGTGGTTCTGCGCCAGGATCAGGATCTGCGTGGCCTGGTGGTCCGGGTCGTCGTTGATCGTCAGGGCGGGCAGGTCGGCATCGATGGCGACCCTTGAGTGGCGCAGGATGTTGTGGATCTCGTTGCGGAGGAAGTACTCCTCCGGCATGCCCGAGAGCCAGGCGGCCAGCTTGGCCGCGTCCATCCCTTCGCTCGAACCCTGCCGGTTGGCGTCGCGCCGCGTCTCGCGCACGATCTGCGCCGTCGAACGCACGCCTTCGGCGAAGTGCTGGTGGGTCAGATCGAACAGGCGGCGAAGCAGCGAGTCGCGCCAGGAATTCCACAACTGAGGGTTGGTCGCGCGGATGTCGGCGACGGTCAGCAGGTAGAGGTAGTCCAGCCGCTCGGGACTGCCGATCTCCCCGGCGAAGCGGCGAATGACCTCCGGGTCCTCGATGTCCTGGCGCTGGGCCGTGAACGACAGTGACAGGTGCTGCTCGACCAGCCAGCCGACCAGGTCGACGTCCGCGCGTGGCAGGCCGTGACTGCGGGCGAACTCGCGGGCGTCCACCGCGCCGAGCAGCGCATGGTCGCCACCCCGGCCCTTGGCGATGTCGTGGAACAGGCCCGCGAGATAGAGCACCTGCGGGCGAGGGATGCGGCTGAAGGCCTCGGCCGCCGTGGGGTTCTCCTCGCGGTACTCCGGCAGGGCGGGGCGGCGCAGGTTGCGGATCACCAGCAGGGTGTGCGTGTCGACCGTGTAGGCATGGAACAGGTCAAACTGCATCAGGCCCACGATCGGGGCAAACGCCGGAATGTAGGCGGCCAGCGCGCCGGTGAGATTCATGTTGCGCAGCGCGAGGTAGACGCCGCGCTCGGCGCGAAGCAGGCGCATGAACAGGTGCTTGGCCTGGCGGTTGGCGCGGAAGCCAGCGTCTATCACCGACAGGTTGGCGCGCAGCTGGCGGGCCGTCGCCGCCGTCATGCCCTCCAGTTCCGGGTGCTCGGCGAGCAGAAGGAACAGCTCGAGAATCGCCGTGGGGGACCGCATGAAAACCTGCGCGTCCCGGGTCTCGATCAGTTGCCCGCGCTTGATGAAGCGCGGATTGAGCCGTTCGACCGGTTCGAGTGTCTCGGGGTACAGCCGCTCGCGCCACTTCTGGATCAGCAGTCGTGACAGCCGCTCGACCTCGATGGTGGCGCGGAAGAAATGCTGCATGAACCGCTCGACGGCAAGGTTGCCGTCCTGCTCGCCTTCGTAGCCGAAGGTGGTCGCCAGGGTCTTCTGGTGGGTTAGGAGCAGCCGTTCTTCGGCGCGCTCGGCCAGCCCGTGCAGGCCGATGCGGATCTGGGACAGCAGGGTCTCGGCCCGCGCGAGAGCCCGGAACTCGTCATCGCGCAAAAGCCCCGCCCGGTGCATGGCCGCGAGGGTCGGCGCGCCATCGATGCGGTTGGCGAGCCAGCGGATGGTGTGGATATCCCGCAATCCGCCGGGCCCTTCCTTGATGTGGGGCTCGATCTTGGTGCCGACGTTGTCGTTGGCCTCGTAGCGGTCGCGTTGCTCGTCGAGCTTTGCGGCGAAGAACCAGCGGGCCGCGAAGGCCGACTCGTCACGGATGGCCTCGTCCAGACGCTCGAACAGGGCGTTGTCCCCGGCGACGAGCCGGGCCTCGAGCAGGCTCGTGTAGACCGTCGGGTCCTCGGCAGCCTCGATGCATTCATCGAAGCTGCGCACCGCGTAGCCGATCGACAGGCCGGTGTCCCAGAGGGTGTAGAGGAAGGCCTGCACGGCCTCGTCGTGCTCGTGGTCGGTGGTGAGCACCATCACGTCGATGTCCGAATGGACGAACATCTCGCCGCGACCATAGCCGCCCACGGCCAGCAGTGCGCAGGGAAGGCCCACGAGCCGATCCTGCCAGAGCTGCCGCAGGGCGCTGTCCACCCGGGCGGTGACCTCGGTGATGAATGCGCGAGCCTCGTTCTTCCCGGCGAGTGCCATGGGCCAGTGTTCGTTGAACGCGTCCAGCTGGCGGGCCAGGGGACGATCGCTCGGAAAGGTCGTCTGGTCGCTGAACGGGTTCTCGGGGGGAGGGTTCATGGGAGTCCGCGGGAGCTCGCCGGTCTACTCCGGCGGCCGGCTCAGGATGTCCACCCCGTCTTCCGTGACGGCGACCGTGTGTTCCCACTGGGCGGAGAGCGAGTGGTCCTTGGTGACCACCGTCCAGCCGTCACCCAGCAGCTTGATGTCCTTCTTGCCGGCGTTGATCATCGGCTCGATGGTGAAGGTCATGCCGGGCTTGAGGCGCACGCCCTCGCCGGGGCGGCCGTAGTGGACCACCTGCGGGTCCTCGTGGAAGTTGCGGCCGATGCCGTGGCCGCAGTACTCGCGCACTACCGAAAAGCCGCTTGCCTCGGCGTAGGACTGGATGGCGTGCCCGATGTCGCCCAGGGTCGCGTCGGGGCGGACGGCATTGATGCCGCGCATCATGGCCTCGTGCGTGACCTCGATCAGGCGCTCGGCTCGCACCGAGGGCTTGCCGACGGTGTACATCGCCGAGGTGTCGCCGTACCAGCCGTCCTTGATCACCGTGACGTCGATGTTGAGGATGTCGCCGTCGCGCAATGTCTTGTCGCCGGGGATGCCGTGGCAGACCTGGTGGTTGAGCGAGGTGCAGATCGAGGCGGGGAAGCCGTGATACCCGAGGGTGGCCGGCGTGCCACCCTGGACTTCGGTGATGTGCCGGTGAGCGATCTCGTTGAGCTCGCCGGTGGTCATGCCGGCACGCACGTGCTCGCGCATCAGCACCAGCACCTCGGCGGCCAGCTGGCTGGCGTAACGGATCTTCTCGATTTCCTCGGGGGTCTTGATGGAGATGTTCATGGCCTGTTCCGGCGGTCCTGGGTGGATGTGCCGTTGAGAGCTTCCCTGGATGGAGTCACGGCTCGAAGACCCTGAATTGTACCGAAAACAGCCCCGCTCCGGGGGACGGCGGGACCAGCGGCCGGAGTGCTCAGGCGGTCAGGCCGTCGAGAATGCCCCTGACGCGATCCATGTCGATCAAGCCGATCTTCTGGTACTCGATACGACCGGCGCTGTCGAGAATGAAGAAGGTGGGCGTGACGCGCACCGGCCCGAAGGCCTGCGCGCCCTGCTCGTTGGTGTCGTGCCAGATGGTGTAGGTCATGTCCTTTTGCTCCACCATCTTCTTTATCTGCTCGACGGGGTCGTAGCTCATCGCCAGCCCGATCACGTCCACACCCCGGGGCGAATAGGTGTCGTGGAGCTCCTGGATGTGCGGGATCTCTTCCACGCAGCCCGGGCAGGTAGTGGCCCAGAAGGTGATCACGGTCGGCGAGCCCTTGATTGAGTCGAGTGCGATCTCCTTGCCGTCCAGGTCGCGGACGGTCGCGTCGGACAGATCCAGCCCGCTGCCGGACAGGCAGCCGCCTAGACCGACGGCGGCGAGGGCCCCGGCACCACCCAGAAGCAGGCGGCGTCGTGCAGGATCGGGGCACGAATCCGCAACGGGCGTGTTCGGGGTCGGGGTCTTGTCGGTGCGCAAAGTCATCTTCGGTCCCTCTACTCAGGGCAGGGCGGATTGAACATCAACGACATTCGTGGATGGCGGCGTGGCGCCACCCGAAACAGACTTCAGCCTGTCGCTGAAGTTCCCGGGTATCAGCGCTCGACAATGGCCTGCTCGAGCATGGCCGCCGTCATCACGCCCAGCGTGCGCGCCTGCGGCGAGCCGATCATGCGTCGGGCCACCAGCACCTCGACATCGTTCTCCCGCATGACGCGCTGGGCCTGGGTCAGTGTATAGCCCACCTCGACGTCGGCGGCGCGGTAGAAGCCGCTGATCTCGCTCGGGTTGATCAGGGTTTCCTCGCGGACCTGCTGGGCGATCGTCTCCATGTCGACGGCCTCGGTGGTCATCGCTTCATCGCCTTCGACCCCCGACTCGGCGGCTGGCTGCTCTGTCTCCTGAGCTTCCACAGCCTCCTCGCTGCTCGCCTTGCGCGCCTGTTCGGCCTGCGACTGAGCGTCGAACAGCGCCTGGTTGAATGCCTGGTCGAAGGCGGCGCGAGCGGGTGCATAGCGGATCACGCCCATGGCCTGACGGTTCTCGTCGCGGATGACCAGCCAGGCGGGCTTCTCCTCGAGCGCCTGCTCGAAGCGGCCCAGGTTGCAGGGGCAGTTCACCTCGGCGACCCGCCGCTCGATGATGCTGGAGACGCCGATGTTGTCGCCGTTGAACCACAGCGACGGGCCCGGCATCTGCTGGTCGTTCGCCCGCAGTATGGCGTCGTACAGTCCGTCCTTGCCGAACACCATGCGGCTGACCAGCCCCGCGACCACGATGGTGATCATTGCCGGCAGGATGGCGCCGGTATCGCTGGTCAGTTCGAGCACCGCCGCCAGGGCGGCCAGGGGCGCCTGCAGGGTGGCGCCCATCATCGCGCCCATGCCCACCACGGTATAGAAGGCGACGTCCGACATCGGGATCTGCCCGAGATGGTAGAGGGTGCTACCCACCGTGCCGCCGATCACCGCCCCGATCATCAGTACCGGGGCGATGGTGCCGATCGGCAGACCTAGGCCGACGGTGAGGCTGGCGAGGAACCACTTGGCCAGGGCGATCACCAGGAGTGCCCCTACCGTCAGGCCCGCGGCCGCGACCAGGTCCGTCGTGTCGTGACCGATACCCATGATCTCCGGGATCCAGAAGCCGATCACCCCGGTGGCCACGCCCGCGGCGGTGAAGCGTACCCAGACCGGCCAGTCCCAACTGCGGGCGATGGTGCCTTCGACGATCCGGATGTAGCCGGCGGCCATCGTGCCGATGATCAGCCCGAGCGCCAGCAGGGTGGGCACTTCCCAGAAGGACATCTGGTGGTGGATCTCGATGCTGAAGAGCGTCTCGGGGCCGAAGACCGTGGTGGCCAGCAGCGCGCCCATGGACGAGGCCAGGATCACCGGCAGGAAACTGGCGAGGGTGTATTGCTTGATGACCACCTCCAGCGCGAAGATCACGCCGGCCAGCGGGGTGTTGAAGGCGGCGGAAATGGCGGCCGCGACCCCGCAGCCGGACAGGGTGCGCACGCTGTTGTTGGGCAGCCCGAGCGTGTGCCCGAGGAGGCTGCCGCTGAAGGCGCCCAGGTGGATCCCCGGGCCTTCGCGCCCGCCGGTCAGGCCGATCAGCAGGCCCCAGATGCCGGCGACGAACTGCACCACGGCGTTCTGCCAGGGCATGTCGGCGCCGAAACGGTGGAAACGGATGATCACGTGGCCGACGCCGACATTGCGCAGACCGACGGGAAGCAGGTGAAAGGCCAGCCCCAGCAGCAACGCGCCGATCACGGGAAGGCCCAAACGCCATTCGGGCGGCAGGGCCTCGTATCGTTCCGCGCCGGGGAGTCCGAGCCCGTAGACCTGCAGGCCCTCGAGCGCCAGCCGGAAGGCGACCACCAGCAGTGCGGCGATCAGGCCGGCGATCAGGCCCAGCAGCGTGACCTGGAGCAGTGCATCGGGCTGGGCCAGGCGCAGCCGCAGCCGTTCGATGAAACGGCTGATCGGACGGCCGAGCCAGTCCTTGATGCGGGCGAGCGTTGCGGTCAAAAGCCGGGCCTCCCGGGGAAGCGGTGACGACGGTTGGGTTCAGGGCATGCGCTGGCCCGCGATGACGGCCCTGCTAATATGCCATGATTGGGGCCCGGATTCGACCGGGCGGTCCTTCCAGCGGCAGACGCCGGGAGGCGATCCGCGAACCCATGACATGCACAGGCTGTCGAGGACAGGAATGAAGAAGATCGGAATCGTCGGAGGCACCGGGTATACCGGGGTCGAGTTGATGCGCCTGCTCGTGCATCACCCGGAAGTCGAGGTGGTCGCGATGACATCGCGCGGAGAGGCAGGCAAGCGCGTGGACGCGCTCTTCCCCAGTCTGCGCGGGCATACGGATCTCGTCTTTTCCGCCCCGGGCGAGACCGACCTCGCTGCCTGCGACCTGGTGTTCTTCGCCACGCCCAACGGGATCGCCATGCAGGAGGCCCCGGCCCTGCTGGAGACAGGGGTGCGGGTCGTCGACCTGGCCGCCGACTACCGCATCAAGGACCTCGATGTCTGGTCGCGGTGGTACGGCATGAAGCACGCGTCGCCCGAGTGGGTGGAGCGTGCCGTCTACGGTTTGCCGGAGCTCTACCGCGACGAGATCCGCGGGGCGGAGTTGGTGGCCAATCCCGGCTGTCATGTCACCGCGACCACGCTGGCGGTGATGCCGCTGATGGGAGCCGACTGGGTCAATCACGGACAGATCGTCGCCGACACTAAGTCGGGTGCGAGTGGCGCGGGCCGCTCGGCGGCCGTGCACACCCTGATGGCGGAGGCCGGCGAGAGCGTCCGCAGCTATGCCGCCGCCGGTCACCGCCATCAGCCGGAGATCAGCCAGACGCTGCGGGCGCTGTCCGGGCGCGAGGTGGGGCTGACCTTCGTGCCGCACCTGGTGCCGATGGTGCGCGGGATCGAGTCCACGGTCTACCTGCCCATCTCGGGCGAGCCGTCGGAGGATCCGCAGGTGCTCTACGAGCGCTACTACGCCGACGAGCCCTTCGTCGACGTGATGCCGCCGGGCAGCCACCCCGAGACTCGCAGCGTGCGTGGCAATAATCTCTGCCGGATGGCCGTCCATCGTCCGCTGGGGGGCTCGATGCTGGTGATCTCCAGCGTGATCGACAACCTCGTCAAGGGGGCAGCCGGACAGGCCGTGCAGAACATGAACCTGATGCTCGGCTGCGAGGAGACCGCCGGGCTGGATCTGGTCGCACTGTCGCCCTGAGCGGCCTGGCAAATTCCCGCCAATCGTCTGATAGACTGTCGGTTTGCCGGTCCGCCGGCGGGTTGCCGGTCTTCATGGCGGCCCAGGGCGGACGCAATCGTTTGAGGTGAACGCGATGAGTGAAGCAACGGACACCATGGTCGCCGAGGCGGCCCCCGAGGCCGCGCCGCTGGTCTTTACCGAGAATGCGGCGCGCAAGGTCCAGTCCCTGATCGAGGAGGAAGGCAACCCCGATCTGAAGCTGCGCGTGTTCATCACCGGCGGCGGCTGCTCCGGGTTCCAGTACGGCTTCATGTTCGAGGAGCAGGCCCAGCCGGACGACACAGCGGTGGAGCGTTCCGGCGTGACGCTGCTGGTCGATCCGATGAGCATCCAGTATCTCGAGGGTGCCGAGATCGACTACAAGGAGGACGTCTCCGGGGCGCAGTTCGTCATCCGCAACCCGAACGCGGCGACGACCTGCGGCTGCGGCTCCTCGTTCTCCATCTGATCAGGTTTCGGCGTGGGCACGGCCCGCGCCCTGCACTTCCAGGGTTTTAACAAGGCGTTGTCGATGGATTTCGTACCGGGTTTACAGGGTGTGCCGGCGGCACAGTCCGCCATTTCGTATCTGGACGGTCAGGCCGGCCTGCTGACCTACCGCGGCTACCGGATCGTGGATCTCGCGCAGCAGAGCACGTTCGAGGAGACCGCCTGGGTCCTGATCCACGGTGATCTGCCCACCGCTCTGGAACTGGCGGAGTTCGATGCCGAACTGCGTCGAAATCGCCGCGTGAAGTACAACGTGCGTGACATCATGAAGTTCCTGCCCATCGACGGGCACCCGATGGAGGCCCTGCAGACCTGCGTGGCCAGCCTGGGCATGTTCTACCCGGGGCAGGAGCGCATGACCGCCAACGGCGTGAATGCCGACAGCGAGTTCGTCGAGCAGATGATCGTCAAGATCCTCTCGAGCATGTCGACGCTCGTGGCCATGTGGGAGCACATCCGCAAGGGCGACGACCCGGTTGCGCCCCGCGCCGATCTCTCCTACGCGGAGAACTTCCTGTACATGATGACCGAGCGCGAGCCCGACCCGATCGAGGCGCGCATCATGGACGCCTGCCTGATCCTGCACGCCGAGCACACGCTCAATGCCTCGACCTTCGCCTCGCTGGTCTGCGGGTCCACCCTCGCGCCGCCGAACCTGGTGGTCGCCTCGGCGATCGGTACGCTGGCCGGTCCGTTGCACGGTGGTGCCAACCAGCGCGTGCTGGCGATGCTCGACGAGATCGGCTCGGTGGAGAACGTCACGCCGTGGCTGGAACAGAAGCTGGCCAACAAGGAGGTGATCTGGGGGTTCGGGCACCGCGAGTACAAGGTCAAGGACCCGCGCGCCGATATCCTGCAGGGGCTGCTCGAGCAGTTGCGCGAGCATCGCGGCGGGCAGCTCTCGCCTCTCTACGAGATCGCCCGCGAGTTGGAGACCCAGGCCGCCGAGCATCTGGCCGGCAAGGGTGTCTACCCGAACGTGGATTTCTACTCGGGCCTGCTCTATGCCGAGCTCGGCATACCGCGCGACCAGTTCACGCCGATCTTCGCCATCTCGCGCACGGCCGGCTGGCTGGCACACTGGAAGGAGCAGATCGCGAACAACCGCATCTACCGACCCACCCAGGTCTACGTGGGCGAGAGCCCGCGAGAATACCGCTCCATCGGCTCCCGCTGATCACCTCGGCCCCGGCGCTTCCGCCCCGGGGCCGATTTCGTTTGGGGGCGACAACACCGCGGCCCGGCCACCCGGGACCTTGGTTACGCCGGGTACCAGCCTCCCAGCACGCGCGCCCCGCGGGCGCCAGTGACTGCCGGGGCATTGCCGGGTTCTCCGCGCATCAGTTGCCGTGCCAGCCAGGCGAAGGCGGCCCCCTCGACGCATTCCGGCGGGATGCCGTGCCAGTCGCTGGTCACCACTCGAGCCCGGCCTGCCGACTCCACCTGCGCCCGCAGGCGCTCGACAAGGCGGGAGTTGCGGGCCCCACCGCCACAGACGATCACCTCGGTCGCTTTGCCGTCGCTGCTGTCCGGCAGCCAGGGCCTCATCGCACCGGCGACGCTGATCGCCGTGAGTTCCAACAGGGTGGCCTGCACGTCGGCGGCGTCCATCGCGCCCAGCACCGTGTCGGCCCGCGTGGCGAGCCAGTCGAGGTTGAAGTGTTCCGGTCCGGTCGACTTGGGAGGAGCCAGCGTGAAGTAGGGGTCGGTCAGCAACCGATCGAGCAATCCGCTGTCGCAGCGTCCGCTCGCGGCCCAGGCGCCGTCTGCATCGAAGGGATCCCCGCGGTGTCGGGCGTGCCAGGCGTCCAGCAGGGTGTTGGCCGGGCCGGTATCGAAACCCTGCGGCTCCCTGCCGGGCTCGAGAATGGAAAGGTTGGCGATGCCGCCGAGATTGACGACGATGGTTGCCGCAGAGTCGGGCGTTGGCGGGAACAGGGCGGCGTGAGCCCGGGGAACCAGGGGGGCGCCCTGGCCGCCGGCGGCCAGATCCCGCCGGCGGAAATCGGCGGCCACCGGAATGCCGGTCAGCTCCGCGATCCGGCTGGGGTCCCCCACCTGCATTGTGAAGGCCTGTTCGCCCCAAGTGGGACGGTGGCGCACGGTCTGTCCGTGCGAACCGATCGCGTGCACCCGGTCCGGGTCGACGCCCGCGTGATCGAGCAGTGCCTGGATGCCTTCCGCCGTGGCCTCGGCCAATGCCCGGTCGGCCATGCCCAGCAGGTCGATGCTGTCACGTGATTCCCCGGGTAGCGGGGAGGGGTGGCTGGCGGTCGCCAGTGCGCGCAGCATGCCGGTCAATTCGGTACCGAGTGGCTGCTGGTGGTGGGCGACGAGCCTTGGCCGCGACAAGGAGAAATCGACGAGGCAGAGGTCCAGCCCGTCGATGCTGGTGCCGGTCATGGCGCCGATGAAGAATTCGGCGCCGTCCGTCCGGCCTGGCGTGTCGGTGGCCATGTTTCAGTCGTTCGAGGTGGGCTCGTTTTGGGCCAGGTGGATCGGCTGTGCGCTGCTGTCGATCCGTACCCGTGCGAGCTGATCCATCGACACGCGGGTTTCCGCCAGGAAATCCTCGCGGTGTTCGGACGGAATCGGGTTGGCCTCGGGCAGTTCGACTTTCACCGGATCGTAAGGCTTGCCGTTGACCCGCAGTTCGTAGTGCAGGTGGGGGCCCGT
>NZ_JAWLBP010000061.1:0-10439 GCF_041687595.1 Guyparkeria sp.
CGCAGCATCTCCACCGCCCACCAGGCGAGTAGCCCCAGAACAAGGACGAGGGCCGTCACTCCGTATTCGCCGATCAGCGGCAGCCAGCCGACCAGTGGTCCGTCGACCTGACTGATGCCGAGGTTGAGCCAGGGAAAGCCACCGAAAAGCCAGGCCCGCAACGCCTCGATCAGCACCCAACTCGCGAGAAACGCGATCGACCAGGCCAAGCGGCCACCGTCACGCGAGACCCGGGCCGCCACCCAGCAGGCCACGGCCGGGTAGAACGCCAGGCCAATGACAAACAGCGCCGTGACAGCGACTGCGGCAGGCGCCACGATGCCACCGAAAAGCGTGAAGCTCTCGTAGACCCAGCTCACGCCCAGGCCGAACTGGCCCACGCCGAACCACCAGCCCAGCCGGAACGCGCGGCCCGGTGACTGCCGGTGAATCAGTGCAAGAAGAATGATCGGCGCGACGATCGCCGCCGGCCAGAACGCGAAGGGAGCGAATGCCAGCACCAGCGTGGTGCCGGCCATCAGTGCGGCCAGGCTACGCCACCAGCGCGAAAGCCATGCTCCCTTCGACACGCCCGTAGCGCTACTGCCCCTTGTCCTCGGCATCGCTGCCCTCTTCCGTGGGTTCGAAGTCCAGCTTGGTCACCAGCAGGAGGTGCAGGCGGCGCCGGTCGGCACCGAGTACCTTGAACTCGTAGGAACCCAGCCTCGCGACCTCGCCTCGACGGGGAAGGTGCCCCAGGGTATTGGAGATGAGGCCACCGATGGTGTCGTACTCGTCATCGGAGAACTCCGTATCGAAGGCCTCGTTGAACTCGCTGATGGGGGTCAGCGCCCTCACCGTGTGCCGTCTCGGCGCCTGCTGGCGAATGTTGACGCGTTCCTCGACGTCGAACTCGTCGTCGATGTCGCCGACGATCTCCTCGAGAACGTCCTCGATGGTCACCAGACCGGCGACGCCACCGAACTCGTCAAGCACGATTGCCATGTGCGTGCGCGTGAGGCGAAATTCCGCCAGGAGGGCGTCCAGTCGCTTGCTCTCGGGGACGAACATCGGTGTGCGCACCAGCGAGAGCAGATCGAATGCCTCGTTGTCGCCACCCTCCTCGCGGTCCGCGAAGAAACGCATCAGTTCCTTGACCAGGAGGATCCCGATCACTTCGTCGCGGTTGGACCGGATGACGGGGTAACGGGAATGTCCGGACTCGATCGCGGCCGACAGGATGTCGGACAGCGTCGCGCTGTCCTCGATCACGTCCATCTGGCCTCGCGGCACCATCACGTCCCGCACGCGCAGTTCGTGAAAGTCGAGCACGGAATCGATCAGTCCACCGGTGGATACCGGGAAGACCTCGCACTCCGCCGCATCACGCACCAGTTGCTTTGTCTGCTCGACCGAACGGATGCGACAGGGGCAAAGGCGATTCTTCAGGCGTTGCCACATGGACTCTCGACTCGAGTCCGTACTAGGAGGTTCGTCTTCCATTTAATGATTGATTCGCGATGGGTTTATGCAGAAAAAACAGGCGGATGAAGGGCAAAAAAGAGAAGACTCTTCAATGACCGGGTTTCCGGTATCAGGCGTAGGGGTCCGGGTATCCGAGTGCCCGCATCACGCGAATCTCGGTGGACTCCATGAGCTCGGCCTCTTTTTCGGAAAGGTGATCATAGCCCAACAGGTGCAAAATCCCATGCACCACCATGTGAGCGTGATGGTTACGCACGGACTTCCCCTGCTCGGCCGCCTCGGCCTCCACCACCCGGTTACAGATGACCAGGTCGCCCAGATACGGGAGATCGGAGTGCTCGTCGACGGACACAAGGGAGGACGGATCCTCCGTGACCGGGAAGGACAGGACGTTGGTGGGCTTGTCGCGATGCCGGAACTGCGCGTTGAGCGAGCGACTCTCCTCCGGCTCCACGTAGCGGACCGTGACCTCGGCACCACTCGACGGCCCCTGGTGGGCTCGCGCCAGCGTCTCGGCGAGCCAGTGCTCCAGAGTCGCTTGCGACGGGCACCGACGATCCGTGGCCCGCTGCCGGTCCACGAGGACCGTGACGCCTCGGGTCATCGGGAAACGCCGCCGCGACTCTCGTAGGCGTCGATGATCCGCTTGACCAGCGGGTGGCGCACGACGTCACGGCTCTGGAAGAACGTGAACTCGACTCCCTCGACCTCGCTGAGCATGTCGATCGCATGGCGCAGGCCGGAGGTCACGCCCTTGGGCAGGTCGATCTGGGTGATGTCACCCGTAACCACTGCCGTGGTGCCGAAACCGATACGCGTGAGGAACATCTTCATCTGCTCGATGGTGGTGTTCTGCGCCTCGTCGAGGATCACGAACGACTCGTTGAGCGTGCGGCCACGCATGAACGCCAGCGGGGCGACCTCGATGACGTTGCGCTCGATCAGGCGATTGACCTTGTCGAAGCCCATCATCTCGTAGAGCGCGTCATACATGGGCCGCAGGTACGGGTCGATCTTCTGCGCGAGATCGCCGGGCAAGAAACCGAGCTTCTCGCCGGCCTCGACCGCCGGGCGCACCAGCACGATGCGCTGGACCCGACCGCGCTCGAAGGCGTCGATGGCGCTGGCCACGGCCAGGTAGGTCTTGCCCGTGCCGGCCGGACCAATGCCGAAGTTCAGGTCGAAGCGACTGATCGCGCGCAGGTACTGCACCTGGCGGTTGCCCCGCCCGCGCACGATACCCCGCAACGTCTTGATCAGCACCTCGTCGCCGGGCGGAGGCGGTTCCTCCTCCATCCCGGCCTCTTGCATGCCGAGGTTGACCCGCTCGGGGTCGATCGTCTGCGTTTCGCTGAGCCGGTAGAGGTCGGCCAGCAGCGTCTCCACCTGGCTGGCCACGGCTGACGGACCGATCACGGCGAACAGGTTGCCCCGATGGTTGATCTCCACGCCAAGCCGGCGCTCTATCATCCGCAGGTGCTCGTCGAAGCTGCCCGCGAGATTGGCCAGACGTTCGTTGTCGGCCGGGTCGAGGGCGAATTCGAGTCGTTCGGCGCTCGCTTCGGTCATCAGGCGGCCACCAGATTGCGGGCCTTCGCCCGTTCACGATCGATGGGATGGATGTCGACAAACTCCCCGCGCAGTGAGTTGGGGTTGACCTGCGTGATCTCGAGATCCACGAACAGCCCGACCAGCCCCGGACGTCCGCGGAAGATCACGCTGCGGTTGTTCTCGGTCTTGCCCATCAGCTCGTTGGGGTCCTTCTTCGACGGTCCCTGCACCAGCACGGTCTGCGTGGAGCCGAGCATCGACTCGGAGATCTCGCGTTCGAACTCGTTGATGCGAGCCTGCAGGCGCTTCAGGCGTTCCTTCTTGACCGCCTCCGGCTGGTCGTCCGGTAGGTTCGACGCCGGAGTGCCCGGGCGGGCGCTGTAGACGAAGGAGAAGGAGTGGTCGAAACCGATGTCCTCGATCAGCTTCATGGTCTGCTCGAAGTCACGCTCGGTCTCGCCGGGGAAACCGACGATGAAGTCCGAGGAGATCGAGATACCGGGACGTGCCTCGCGCAGGCGGCGGATCTTGGACTTGTACTCCATCGCCGTGTGGCCACGCTTCATCAGCGCCAGCACGCGATCGGAACCCGACTGGACCGGCAGGTGCAGGAAGCTCGCCAGTTCCGGCACGTTGCGGTAGGCCTCGACCAGCCGGTCCGTGAATTCCACCGGGTGCGAGGTGGTGAAGCGGATACGGTCGATGCCCTCGATCTGGGCGACGACTTCGATCAGCAGCGCCAGATCGGCGATCTGCCCGTCGTGCATCGGCCCCTGGTAGGCATTGACGTTCTGACCCAGCAGGTTGACCTCGCGCACGCCTTGTTCGGCAAGATCCGCGACCTCGGCCACCACGTCGTCAAAGGGCCGCGAGATCTCCTCGCCACGCGTGTACGGCACTACGCAGAAGGTGCAGTACTTGGAGCAGCCTTCCATGATCGAGACGAAGGCCACCGGACCCTCGGCACGCGGATCCGGCAGGTTGTCGAACTTCTCGATCTCGGGGAAGGAGATGTCGACCACCGGAGTGCGTTCGGCCTCGACCACCGCCACCATCTCGGGTAGCCGATGCAGGGTCTGCGGACCGAAAACGATATCGACGTACGGGGCGCGCTCGCGGATGGCCTCCCCTTCCTGGCTGGCCACGCAACCGCCCACGCCGATGACCAGGTCCGGGTTCTTCTCCTTGAGTGGCCGCCACTGGCCCAGTTGCGAGAACACCTTCTCCTGTGCCTTCTCGCGGATCGAGCAGGTATTCAGCAGGATCACGTCGGCCTCGGCCGGATCCTCGACCGGTGTGAAGCCACTGGACACCCCGAGCACGTCGGCCATCTTGGCCGAGTCGTACTCGTTCATCTGGCAGCCCCAGGTCTTGATGAACAGGCGCTTGGCCGGCCCGTTGGATGTCTGCGTGCTGGCGTTGTTCGTCACGTGAACGAATTCCTCGTCAATCCGGCAATGGAAAAAGGGAGCGAAAGATAGCAGATTTTCACTCCAAACCGAAGTGGGGACAAGGAGTTAAGCCAGCCCATCCCCTGCCGGTCGGCGGAAACGAAAACGCCGTCGGAGCGCGGCTCGCCGCGGCGCTTGAATAAACCGTACCGTTTTAGTACTTTTATAGACAATAACCGACCGTGGCGGCGGGGCATTCGCGCTCCGGGACGTCAGGTCCACGGCACCAGAACGCGGTGGGAGGCCACATGCTGAAAATCAGCCGGCTAAGCGACTACGCCATTGTCCTCCTGACGGCGCTGGCAAGCGACTCGGAAACCGAATCGGGCCAACGCCGAGCGAATGCACGCGCGCTGGCCGAGCGCACCGGGATCAACATGCCAACCGTCGGCAAGCTGCTCAAGCTGCTCCACGGCCAGGGCATCGTCCACTCCCGGCAGGGGCGAAGTGGCGGCTATTTCCTCGCCCGCCCGGCGGACGCCATCAGCCTGGCGGAAATCATCGAGGCGATCGACGGTCCAATCGCCATGACCGATTGCTTTCGGCCGGACCACGACTGCGCGATGGAAGGCGACTGCGCCGTCCGCCCGCACTGGGAGGCGATCAATCGCGGAGTGCATGCGCTGCTCGACGCCACCACGTTGGCCGACATGAGTCGGCCAGTGGAATGCGACGAGACGGCGGACAAGGTGCCGGTCTGGTACGAGCGGTCGTCGGACGGCAGGCATGTCGCCGACAAGATCGGTTCGGGCCAGGGATCGACCGCTTCGTGACAAATACCTGACCGGCGGGCTACCCGCCTCCGGTCGCGAACATCTTCTCAGCAGGTGAGACTGACATGACCGAAACCCACGAACTCGAGAAACTCGTCAAGCGCGAGTACAAGTACGGTTTCACGACCGACATCGAGCAGGAAATCATCCCGCCGGGCCTCGACGAGGACGTGGTCCGCATGATCTCGGCGAAGAAGAACGAGCCGGAGTTCATGCTCGAGTGGCGTCTGGAAGCCTTCCGCCAGTGGCAGAAGATGCAAGAGCCGGAGTGGGCGCACGTCCACTACCCGAAGATCGACTACCAGGCACTCTCCTATTACGCCGCGCCGAAGTCCCAGGAAGAGCTCGACGCCGATGCGCCCGAGTCGCTGGACGAGGTCGACCCCAAGCTGCTCGAGACCTACGAGAAGCTCGGCATCCCTCTGCACGAGCGGGCTGTCCTCGCCGGCGTGAAGGGCGCGAACGTGGCGGTTGACGCGGTGTTCGACTCGGTGTCGGTGACCACCACCTTCAAGGAAAAGCTCGCCGAGGCCGGCGTGATCTTCTGTTCGTTCTCCGAGGCGGTCGAAAACCACCCCGAGCTAGTCAAGAAGTACCTCGGCACCGTCGTGCCGCAGGGCGACAACTTCTTCGCCGCGCTCAACTCGGCGGTGTTCTCCGACGGCTCGTTCGTGTACGTCCCGAAGGGCGTGAAGTGCCCGATGGAGCTGTCGACCTACTTCCGTATCAACGCGCGCAACACCGGCCAGTTCGAGCGTACGCTGATCGTCGCCGAGGAAGGCGCCTCGGTAAGCTACCTCGAGGGCTGCACCGCCCCGCAGCGTGACGAGAACCAGCTGCACGCGGCGGTGGTCGAGCTCGTGGCGCTGGACGACGCCGAGATCAAGTACTCGACCGTCCAGAACTGGTATCCGGGCGACGAGGAAGGCAAAGGCGGTATCTACAACTTCGTCACCAAGCGCGGCGAGTGCCGCGGCGATCGCTCCAAGATCACCTGGACCCAGGTAGAGGCCGGCTCGGCCATCACCTGGAAGTACCCGAGTTGCATCCTCAAGGGCAACGACTCGGTCGGCGAGTTCTACTCCGTGGCCGTGTCCAACAACTACCAGCAGGTCGACTCGGGCACCAAGATGATCCACCTGGGCGAGCGGACCCGCTCGACGATCGTTTCCAAGGGCATCTCCGCCGGCCGCTCCCAGAACGCCTATCGCGGCCTGGTGCACATCGGCAAGACCGCCCGGGACGCCCGCAATTTCACCCAGTGCGATTCGCTGCTGATCGGCGACCGTTGCGGCGCCCATACCTTCCCCTACATCGAGGCCAAGAACGCCAGTGCCCAGCTCGAGCACGAGGCGACCACCTCCAAGGTCAGCGACGACCAGTTGTTCTACCTGCGCTCGCGCGGACTGGCCGAGGAAGATGCGATGAACATGGTCGTCAGCGGCTTCTGCAAGGACGTATTCAACGAACTGCCCATGGAGTTCGCCGTCGAGGCGCAGGCCTTGCTGGCCGTTTCGCTCGAAGGATCCGTGGGCTAAGCCCCGACTTTACAGTGGGTTAACAGAACAATTTACAGAGGCTTTTCAACATGGCACTTCTCGAAATCAAGAATCTGCATGCCGAAATCGATGGCAAGGAGATCCTCAAGGGCATCGACCTGACCATCAACGCCGGCGAGGTCCACGCCATCATGGGGCCGAACGGCTCGGGCAAGAGCACGCTCTGCCACGTGCTGGGCGGACGTGAAGGCTACGAGGTCACGCAAGGCACGATCACCTTCGACGGCCACGATCTCCTGGAGATGGAAACCGAGGAACGCGCGGTGGCCGGCATGCTGCTCGGCTTCCAGCACCCGGTCGAGATTCCGGGCGTGAAGAACATCTACCTGCTCAAGGAAGCGCTCAACGCCAAGCGCGAAGCGCAGGGCCTCGACGAGGTCGACACCTTCACCTTCATGAAGCAGGTGCGCGAACTGATCGCCAGCATGAACATGGACGATGCCTTCCTGCACCGCGGCGTGAACGCGGGCTTTTCCGGCGGCGAGAAGAAGCGCAACGAGATCCTGCAGATGCTGCTGCTCGAGCCCAAGCTCGCCCTGCTCGACGAGACGGATTCGGGCCTCGACATCGACGCGCTGAAGGTGGTCTCCGACGGCATCAACCGCATGCGCGGCGAAGAGCGCGCCATCATTCTGGTGACGCACTACCAGCGCCTGCTCAACTACGTCGAGCCGGACTTCGTCCACGTCCTCTACCAGGGCAAGATCATCAAGTCCGGTGACAAGACCCTCGCCCACCGCCTGGAAGCCGAGGGTTACCAGGAGATTCTCGAGGAGGCATCGTGATGCGCCAAGGGCTTCCCGACTGGCTCAAGACGGCCATGCCGGAATCGGCCGTGGCACCCGACTCGATCGCCCGCACCGCGCGCGAACAGGTCGAAACCCTCGGCCTGCCCGGCCTGCGTGACGAGGAATGGCGCTGGACCAACCTGCGCCCGATCCAGCGCGGCAACTTTGCCGCGGCCGAGGGCATCGGCGGTGACATCGAACCGGCCAACCGGCTGCCGTTCGAGAATCCGATCCGCCTGCGATTCATCGACGGCATTTTCCAGGGCGTGCCGAACGACCTGCCCGAGGGATTGACCATCGTCGCGCTGGCCGACGCCGACGACTCGGCGCGCGAGGCGGCCTTCTCACCCGTACCGGCACCGGCTGTCGACAATCCCAACGACGTGATGGTGACCCTGAACACCGCCATGGCCCGCGAAGGGGTGGTGATCGACGTGGCGCCCAATGCGGTGATCGATCGCCCGGTGGTGATCGAGTGGCTGGATGGCGCGACCGAGTCGGCCATGAGCCACCCTCGAGTGCTGGTCCGTCTGGGCGAAAGCGCGACGGCCACCGTCGTCGAGCACATCGAGGCGGTAGGCGACAAGCCGTCCTGGCGCAACAGCGTGATCGTCTCGACGATCGCTGCCAACGCCGCCCTGACCCACATCGCGCTGGGCCTGGATGGCGACGAGCGTCTCGCCACCGAGCGAAGCTTTGCCGAGCTGGCACGAGACGCCCGCTACCACAGCTACAACGTCCAGCTCGGCGGCAAGGTGATTCGCCGCGAGTACGACATCCACGTGGGGGGCTCCGGCGCACACACGGACCTGATCGGGCTGATGATGCCGCGAGACAAGCAGGTGCTCGACACCCACACGCGCATCACGCATGCGGCCGCGGACACCACCAGCAACGAGCATTACCGCAGCATCGCCGACGACGCCGGTCGCGGCGTGTTCAAGGGCCGCATCCTGATCGAGCAGGACGCCCAGCGGATCGAGGCGTTCCAGTCGAGCAACAACCTGATCCTCTCGGACAACGCTGAGATCGATGCCAAGCCCGAGCTCGAAATCTACGCCGACGATGTCAGCTGCTCTCACGGCGCGACCATCGGTCGACTCGACGAGGAGTCGCTGTTCTACCTGCGCACCCGGGGCATCCCGATGGTGGAGGCCCGCGCGCTGCTGATCGCCGGTTTCGCCCAGGAGGTCATCGACGAGATCCCGATGGACGACCTGCGCGAATGGCTGACCGAGCGCGTCGAAGCGGTGCTGGCCAACCGCACCGGGATGAACGCAGGCTGATGGGGGACGAGGCGCAACAGACCGACCGCCGTGTGGAGGCGTTCTCTCCCGAGGCGATTCGTGCGCAGTTCCCCGCGCTCGACCAGGCAGTGCACGGCAAGCCGCTGGTGTACCTGGACAATGCCGCGACCACGCAGAAACCGCGGATGGTGATCGACACCGTCCGCGAGTTCTACGAGCGCGACAACGCCAACATCCACCGCGGCGTGCATACCCTGTCTGCCCGTGCCAGCGAGCGCTTCGAGGGTGCCCGCGAACGCATCGCGCGGTCGCTCAATGCCGACAGCGAACGCGAGATCGTGTTCGTCCGCGGCGTGACCGAGGCGATCAACCTGCTGGCGCACTCGCTGTCCGCCGACTGGTCGGCCGGCGACGAGGTGATCGTCAGCGAACTCGAGCACCACGCCAATATCGTGCCGTGGCTGATGCTGAAAGAGCGAAAGGGCATCGAGATCAAGGTGATCCCGGCGAATGATCAGGGAGAGCTGGAGGTCGATGCCCTGCCCGATCTCATCAGCGACCGGACGCGGCTCGTCGCCGTGAACCACGTCTCCAATGCGCTGGGCACGGTCAATCCCGTCGCGCGCATCAGCGAGATCGCTCGCGAACGGGGCGTGCCGCTACTGGTGGACGGAGCCCAGGGGCTGCCGCACGGCCCCGTGGACGTACAGGCGCTCGGCTGCGATTTCTACGCCTGCTCCAGCCACAAGGTCTTCGGCCCGAGTGGCGTCGGGGCCCTGTACGCTCGCGGCGACTGGTTCGAACGCCTGCCGCCGTTCCTCGGTGGTGGCGACATGATCGAGGAGGTCCGTTTCGACGGCATCCGATTCGCCCCGCCGCCGTCCAAGTTCGAGGCCGGTACGCCCAATATCGAGGGGGCCATCGGTTTCGCGGCGGCACTGGAGTGGGCCGACGGTCTGGACTGGCTGGCCATCGAACGGCACGAGCAGGCACTGCTCGAGCGGATGACCGACGGGCTGTCGACCATCGAGGGGCTGTCCATCGTCGGGCAAGCCCGGCACAAGGTGCCGGTGGTCTCGTTCCTGGTCGAAGGCGCCCACCCGCACGACATCGGCACCCTGCTCGACTCGATGGGCATCGCCGTGCGCACCGGCCATCACTGCGCCATGCCGCTGATGCAGCGCTTTGGAGCCCTGACCGGCACGGCGCGGGCCTCGGCGGCCTTCTACAACACTTTTGACGACATCGACCGGTTCGTGGACGCCACCAAGCGCGTGCGCGACATGCTGGTCTGAGACGCAAACTGGCAAACGGAGAGAATGCGCGTGGAACCAATGGAACGCATCCGGCTCAAGCGCGACGTAGTCTGCACCATGGTGCCCTCGGGGCAGAAAGTGCTGGCCTCGAAGGACACGCCCGTGGAGCTGATGCAAGCCCTGGGCGGCAGCTTCACCATCAAGGCGCGCGGCCACCTGCTGCGCGTCGAGGGCAAGGATGCGGACGCGCTCGGCAAGGAGCCGCCCCCGCAGCCGAAACTGCCGGAAAACGCCTCGGACAAGGAGGTCGAGGAGATGGTCTGGGAACAGCTGCGCGGCGTGTTCGACCC
>NZ_JAWLBP010000062.1:0-10420 GCF_041687595.1 Guyparkeria sp.
TGCTCTTGATCGGCGTGATCCCCACCTGGCCCCATAGTCGCGGTTGGGGTTACGCACCCACGTGCGTACCCACCTGGAGAACCCGCCGAGTGAATAATGGCGGTCCGCGAGGGAGTCGCCGGAGGATGCCGCGTTCCTGACTACAACGATGTGCTGGCGGGCGCTCTTGAGGCCACTGCGATCGACAGCGATCGCGTCGCGCTGAGGGCTCGCCATGCGGCCTCCCACCGAGCTCTTCAGGACGCCATTGAGTGAACGCCGCGGCCGCAGAGGACCGGATGTCGAAGAACGGGCGTGGACAGTGCGTCACCGCACAGACCATAGGTGCCTGGGGCCGCTACTCTGGTCTTGTCAATCCTGGCGCATGCAACCGATAGGAAGCAGATCATGGAACACACCCAGTCAGTGCAATCGAAGCCCGACGCAAACCCCGGAAACGGGCAAGGCAAGCACGAACAGGTCGAGCGCGCAGCCGAAGGCGCCCACGAAACGGTGGACAAGATGGCCGATGCCACCCATAAGGCCGCCGATGCGATCGGCGAGAAGGGTGCACAGTTGCAAGACCTGCAAGAGGAATGGATGGAGAATGCCCGGGAATACATCAATAAGAACCCGGTGAAATCGGTCGGTATCGCCGTCGCAGGAGGCTTTTTGTTGAGCCGCCTGTTGAGCGGTCGCTAGAGGCCGCCTTCATGGACGCATCCTCCACCTCTACTGGCACCTCGGACCATCGTCCCGGGGTGCTGCAGGATGTCCGCTCTCTGGCCCGCGAGTTGCGGGGGCTGTTCCATGACCAGGTGGGTCTCGCCGCGCTGGAGACTCGCCAGGCCGGCGAAAGCCTCGTCTGGATGGTCATCCTGGGCGTGATGGTCGGCGGTTTGCTGCTCAGCGCGTGGCTGGGCCTGCTGGCGGCGATCATCCTGACGCTGATCGACCACGGTGTCGCCAGTCCCAGCGTGGCGCTACTGCTGGCGGTGGGCGCCAATCTGCTGCTCGCCGTGATCCTGGGCTGGGCGATCCGCCGCCAACTCCCTCATCTGCAGTTCCCCGCCACCGTGCGGAGCCTGACGCCCGACACGGAGAAGTCATCATGACCCGCGACGCACCGTCCTCCGAGCCGCTGGCGGCACGCATCAACGATGCCGAGCGGCGTCTGCTCGCGCGCCACCGATCGGTCCGTAAGCAGGGCACGATGCTGGGCCACAGCATCCGCGAGCGGCTTACGTCGCCGGCAATGTTGGGTTCGGCTGTCGGCGTGGGCATTCTGCTCGGAAATCGCACCCGAGGCCCGGATTCCGGTCCTTCATGGTTGCGGATGGCGATGAGTGCGATGCCCTGGATGCATACCTTGTTTACCACGGTGAAGCCCAGCGCACCGACGCAGTCCTCCTCGTCCTCCGAATTCCCGGATTAAGCCGCACTTTCCTGGGCCGTCTTGCGGGAGCAGCGGGCCTGCAGGCGGTGGGTAAAATCCCGCATGTTGTGAAGCGTGAGATCCGGGTAACCTCTCACAGTACCGACATACTCACTGTCGTGGCCGTTCCAGATGCGGGCATTCCACGACGCCGTGAATGCACCCCCGTGGACCATGCGGGAAGTTCGGCGACGATGAGGCGCAGCGAGACCTGCCGAAGCGAGGCGGGCGAGTGCGGAAATGGCCAGGCTGCCGCAAACCTGCACGACGCGGCGCCGGCGCTGCTGGCGCGGCGATCTCCTACCGAAGCTTCTGCACGGCCCACTTGCCACCAGGGACTGACATCTTGATGTCTAAATCCATCGAACCGATCGAAAATCACATCCTGGGCGTGTTGCCCGCGGAGGCCCAGGCGCGCCTGTTTCCACTGCTCGAACCCGTCACGCTGATGCTGGGCCAGGTCCTGTGCGAGTCCGGTGACAGCGGTGGCTACGTCTACTTCCCCACCGATTCGATCGTGTCGCTGCTGTACTTGATGGAGGACGGCGCCTCGGCCGAGATCTCGGTGGTGGGCCACGATGGCATGGTCGGCATCGCGCTGTTCATGGGCGGCGGGAGCACGACCACCCGCTCCGTCGTGCAAAGCGCCGGCCACGGCTTCCGCCTGAGCCGCACGCAGTTCGAGGCCGAGATCGACCGGCACGGCGCGCTGCTCGATCTGATGCTGCGCTACAGCCAGGCTCTGATCACGCAGATGGCGCAAACAGCGGTGTGCAATCGCCACCATTCCATCGACCAGCAACTGTGCCGCTGGCTGCTGCTGTCGCTGGACCGGCTGTCAGGCAACGAGCTGTTGATGACCCAGGAGTTGATCGCGAACATGCTCGGCGTGCGCCGCGAAGGCGTCACCGAGGCCGCCGGCAAGCTGGACAAGCTGGGCGTGATCAAGTACCGGCGCGGACACATCACGGTGCTGGATCGCCCTCGGCTCGAGACGCTGAGTTGCGAGTGCTACAAGGTTGTCAAGAGCGAAACGGACCGCCTGCTGCCGTGGAACCCTCGCCGCAAGGCGTGACTCGTTTTCAGCGTTCCCTTATTCGGTTCCGGTTTCATGGGGCTGGAGGGAGGTCCCGCTGGTTGAGCCCCGGAACCAGGACCTGACCAGGGATACAAACACGCCCCCGGTGAGCATGCCCAGGAAGTAGACCAGGATGACCAGAACGGACAGCGGCAGGGTCAGACGCAAGGTGACAAAGTGAACTGTCACCGTAGGCAGGTTCTGAATCGTGAAGACCAGAGCGACTGCACTGACGAGAACGATCAGAGAAATGTAGACGTAGCGCATGAAGACCCCCTGATTCGCCCGACGCTCTGCAGGGCTCGCTCGAGCAGGCACCATGTGTTTGAACGCATGCGCTGGCGCCCGGGAAACCCCTGCATGCGCGATTTCAGATCCATATTTTGGGATTCCGACATCCCTGCCCTGACGCGACCCAGCCGGGGCGCTGCCAGATCGCGTGCACCACGTGATGGTCCCCCGGATCGGTGGCCGCGCTCACGCGATCGGCAGTGGACGCCTGGCTCGGCCCATCGGGGGAGTCGTTGCCGTTCGCGCCGGCACCCAGCGTCAAGACAGTCAGAATGCCAAGCATTGAGCCAACTTTATTCATCACCTTCATGACCGGTCTCCTGCGTGGCTCGCAGAGGGTTGCGTGCCGGCCAACTCACCGCCACGTCGTACCGATTCTGCCCACCGTTCGGCCCGGTCGTGCGCCCTACGCACGGACCGGACCCTGAAAAAGGGAGGGAAGACCCTTTTCAAGGTGCCGCTGGCGGGGCATCCATGTCCCGCTGTGGCTCACTGATTCCCAACAGCCAACTAGAACGTCAGGCCCGCTGCATCGACGCTCTTCACGCCGCGCAACTCCTCGACCAGTTCGACCGCCAGCTCGCGCTCCGCTTCGCTGTCGACCTTGCCGCTCAGTTCGACGATACCGTCGTCGGTGGTCACCGAGATGTCGCTGCCGGAAACACCGTCCGACCACATGAAGGTGGACTTCGCCTTGGTGGTGATCCAGAGGTCGGTGATGAATTCCCCCGTATCCGCCGCCACCTCGCGGGTCTTGTCCATGGCGGCTTCTCCGGCACCCGGCTCCTTGGCGGTATCCGACTCCTTGGCAGTATCCGGCTCCTGGGCGGTACCCGGTTCCTTGACCTGCAGCTGGTTGTCCACCGACACGACGCCCGGGGTGGTCGTCGCCAGGCGTTCCGCGAGGTCCTTGGCCTCCTGAGATTCAGCCGTCCCCTCCAGCGTGACATTGCCGGACTCCGTACTCACCTCCGTGGCCAGCCCCTCCGCGTGCCGCGTCCACATCAGCTTGGACTTGACCGCCGCAGTGATCGTGGCATCGGTGACACGATCGCCAAAGCTGGGGCCTTCAGCCGCCTCGGGTGGCGTATAGTCAGCATCGATCACGAGTTGGTTGTCCACTTCCGTGACCCCCTCAACGCTCAGCGCGAACTGCTCCGCCAGTTCCTTGTTGATGTCCTCCGGCACGACTCCGGTCAGCGAAACCGTACCGTCCTGCACCGACACCGTGATGTTGCGGGCCTGCAGATGCGGACTCAGTGCATAGGTCGTCGAGATCTGGGCCTCCAGCCGGGCATCGCTTACGTCGGCCGACCCGGTACCCTGGGCAAAGGTACCGCCCGTGGCGCCCAATGCGAGCGCAACGCCTGAAGCGATGATCAGTTTCCGAAATTTCGTGTTCATGATGTTTCTCCATCTTCAAAAGGGCTTGTGACGAGCTTCGATCCGACGCATGGCTACGGTCGAAGAGCACGGATGCGATGGGGATCCCCTACGGCTCAACGACCTTCCATGAGTTGGCCGAACGGTCAGAATGACGAAGTGTCGGGGTGGCGTCGGTACGCTAGGGCACTTAGTGGCAGGGTTGGACAGGAACTCCGCGCCAGCGGGTGCGTGACTACCTGCGCGATGACCGGAGTCCGCAACCCTGGTGAGCCATGACACCACACGGGGAGTGCAGTTGAGCATCGGATGGATGCGGGACTGGGGTGATCATGGAGTCGATTGCTGACGTAGCGCCGACTCCAGCTTCTTGGTCTCGGTGATGTCGACCAGGGTGATCACCACCCCGTCGATCACGTTATCCAGCCTGCGGTAGGGCATGATCCGCACAGTGAACCAGCGGCCGTCGTCGGTTGTGATCTGCTTCTCCGAGGAGGCCAGGGTGCGCAGAGTGTCGCGCGCGTCGTCGTGCAGGTCCGGGTATTGCAGGCTGGTGGTCAGGTCGCTGAGCGGCCGGCCGATGTCGCTTTCCCGAAGACGGACGATGCTGGATGCCCGATCGGTATAGCGCCGGACGTTCAGGTTCTGATCCAGGAACAGGATGGCGATCTCGATGCTGTTCAGCACGTTCTGCATATCGCTCTGGGCGAGCGCGAGGGCGTCGAGCTTGGCCTGCAGCTCGGCGTTGATCGTCTGCAGTTCCTCGTTCATGGACTGCATCTCTTCCTTCGAGCTGTTCAATTCCTCATTGGTCGACTGCAGCTCCTCGTTAGCGGATTGCAGTTCCTCGTTGGCAGACTGCGACTCTTCCCGGGACGCGCGCGCCTCCTCGCGCAAGGACTCAATCTCGGCCCGGTACTGTTGCAGCTCGGCGACATCAGGCGACGGCTCTGCGTCCTTGAGCCTGTGCCGCCCGCGTCCAGCCGTGCCCGGGGCCAGATCACGGAACACGATCATCGTCATGCCGCGCAGGGGGGGTGCCTCATGAAATGCCTGCACAGTGACATCCACGCGCTGCACACCGCTCGGTGTGGACAGTTCCAGGCTGTGCAGGTGCACGGGGTCGTTCTGCGTGGCGGCCTTCCTCAGCGCGCCAGCCAGGGGCGCACGCAGGCCTTCCCGGGCCATTGCGAAGATATTCCAGTTGGCCTTGCCGGCGGCCGGCTCGAGGTACTTTCCGGTGCGGCCGCTGATGTAGACGATGTCCCCGTCGCCGTTGAGCACGACCGCCGCCGGCGCGTACACCTGCAGCAGAACCTGATCGGCCGCCACCTGCAGCACATCGGTGGGCCGTGCGGGAACCTCGGGTGGGGACACGGCGTGCTCCTTGGTCGGACCGGACAGGGGCGGGAACGATTTCAGCAGGGAATCGGGCCCGCCCCTGGAGGCGTGATCCTGGCGCAGGTAGAGCCGCAGCCGGGACTCGATCGGGGTAAACAAGTGGCTGAACCGCCCAACGGTTTCCGAATTCCCAAGGAACAGCACGCCCCCCGGGCGCAGACTGTAGTGGAGCAGGGGCAGCACCCTGCGTTGCAACACGGGCCCGAAGTAGATCAGCAGATTGCGGCAGACCACCAGGTCGAGTTTGGTGAAGGGCGGATCAAGCACCACGTCGTGCTGGGCGAACAGCACCATGTCCCGGATATCCTGGTTGATCTGGTAATGGTCTTCATGGGTGCTGAAGAAGCGGGCCAGCCTCGGAGGGGATACGTCGTCACGGATCGAAAGCGGATACTGGCCCCGGCGCGCCACCGCAATCGCGTCCGGGCTCAGATCCGATGCGAAGATCTGAAGCGTAAAGGCATGCGGCTGCGACCGCTCCACGACCTCGCTGAATACCATGGCCAGCGAATAGGCCTCCTCGCCGGTCGAGCAACCGATCACCCAGGCGCGCAGCCTGTGGTCCCCCTCCTTCCGCCGCGCCAGGAGTTCCGGCAGGACCACCTCCGCCAAATGCTCCCAGGCCTCGGGATCGCGGAAGAAACGGGTCACACCGATCAGCAGTTCCTTGAACAGCAGGTCGCCCTCCTGCGCGTTGTGCTCGAGGAACTCTGCATACTCTTCCAGCGCGGAGATGCCATGGATGGCCATGCGCCGTTCCGCCCGGCGGCGGAGGGTGCTGGGCTTGTACAGCGAAAAGTCATGGCGGGTCCGGCGCTGCAGCAGGGCGACGATGCGTTGCAGCGGGGAGGAGGTCGCCAGGGATGGCGTCTCGGCCGTGACGTCGCGCGAGTCCGGCACCTGGGCCACGACGGCCAGAATGCGGGACGGCAGCTCGCCCGGCGGTCCGACGATATCGGCGCAGCCCGCCTCGATCGCGCTTCTGGGCATCGAATCGAACTGCGCCGATTCGGGGTTCTGCACCGCGGTCAGACCACCCACGCCCTTGATCGCCTGCAGGCCCAGTGTGCCATCCGAGCCCATGCCGGAGAGCACCACCCCGATGGCACGCTCGCCCTGTCCGCTGGCCAGCGACGAGAACAGGACGTTGATCGGCAGGCGCATGCCCCGTGGCTCCGCAGGTGCGGCCAGGTGCAGCATGCCGTCGCCCACGGTGAGTTCCGTATTCGGGGGGATCACGTACACGCGGTTGGGTTGGATGCGCATGTCCTGTTCGGCCGCGTGCACCGGCATGACGGTGACCCGTTGCAGCAGCTCGGGCAGCAGCGCCTTCTGCGTGGGGTCGAGATGCTGCACCACGACACAAGCGACGCCACTGTCGGGCGGTATCTCTTGCAGGAACTGCTCCAGCGCGACCAAACCGCCGGCCGAGGCGCCGATACCCATGATGCGCGTTGCCGCCGGAGGGTTTGGAAGGGGGCTGCCACCCATGCCTCAACCGCTCCCGCGTGCACTCACGCCGGCGACGGCTCGCAGCTCGAGACGATCATCAGCACGGCCTCGCCGCCCGGGGCCAGGCTTGCGGTGATTCGCAACGGCTCCGGGCCGTTTCCCCGATCGCTCGATGCAACCTCGCAGCAGCCACCCTGGGCGCCTTCGCGCAACGCCTCGATCAACCCGAGGACCGCCGGTCGGCTGTCGCGCGCGAAGAACGGAGAGATGGGCTGGCCTGCGAGTCCGTCCGATCCGGTGCCGAGCAGTTCGGCTCCGGCTCGGTTGCCTTCCAGGACCTGACCATCGAGCCCGACCACCAGGTAACCCACCGGCGCGAAGTCATAGAGGCCCCGGTAATGGGCCAGGGCCTCGGCCAGTTCCTGCTGATCGGCTTCGAGCTGGGCGTGCTGCAGATCCAGTTCCACCTGGTGCGTCTGGAGTTCACTCAGCAGCTTGAGCGCATCCGCCGCGGTATCGGGGGCGCTGGCCAGTCTGTAAAGGAGCGCCAGAGTATCCGCTCCAACCGCCCAGCCACGGGTGGGTGGGGCCGAGCCCTGTCGGAGCCGAGCTTCGGCATCCAGGCGCAATTGCGCCTGCTTCTCGAACTCGGGATTCAGATTCCGCATGGGTCCTCCGTTTACAGCCTTCGAAGGGTCGCACCCTCCGTGCCGGCATCATGGCCCGAACCCCGGAGGTCCGTTTCCCGGCGGGGCCGGTGCCGCGGGAACCCGCGCCCACCCGGACCACGCCCGGGAGACTGCAGCGGCGCGGCGTCCCGGCAACACCTCCGGACCGTCCAGGTCAGGCAGAATCCTTGACGTCCTTCTTCAGGTCGCCATATCCGGCCTGGATCTTCCCGCCGGCCTTCTGAATCCTTCCCCTGTGTTCGAGCTCCCGGTCGCCGACGGCCTTGCCGGTGGCCTGCTTCATTTTGCCCTTCACCTCTTCGGCGCGGCCTTTGACCTGGTCCTTGTTCATGCGCTTTTCCTGATAACGGATGACGATAAAGGGGTCGCGTTCGGGGTATCCGACCCGCTGGTCAGTCACTGGCGTCCTCAATGCTGTCACCAGCGTCTTCGATCGACTCGCCGGCTTCGTCCACGGCGTCGTCGACGTTCTCGCCGGCCTTCTCGGCCGGACCCTGCTCGCAGCCGGCCAGTGAGACGAGCAGCAGACCCGAGATCAGGGCGGTACCCGTCAGTGTTTGGAATTTCGTCATTGTCTTCCTCCTGGTGATGATTGCTTCCGGAGTTTGGAGCAACCGCGTTGACTGGAATCAGGCTACGGCAGCCCATTCCCCATGTCCGTCTGCTACCGAACATAACCTGTGGTCAGGACCAGGCCCGCCCAGGGGTCCGTGAATCCGGCCTCTCTGTGCGGCGCCGCACCGACGCGACCCTCGGCCGCGCATATCATGATCCGTGAAACACCGGGTTTGGAAGTCCATCGCCGGACCCGTCCATACAGAGGAGAAGCTCATGAATCAGATCATCTACATCGTCGGCGCCATCGTCATCATCCTGTTCATCCTTGGGTTCCTCGGCCTTCGGTAAGAACGCCGATCGTCGCGGCGGCGGTTCCGCTTGCGCAACCGCCCTGACTGCCCACAAGCTCAACGACCACGGCGCCCGCGTTGGTCCCGATCCGCCGATCCCACACGGTCCCTTGCCAGGCGCGCTCAACGAACCTCACGGTGCGTAAAGCCGCCAGGCACACTGATGGACGGGCAGGGGCGTCGCGGCCGTTGCCGGTAGCCGGGCAATCCCCGCCAGTACGCTCACGCGCTTAGTGGAGGCATCGCCTGGTTCGCGTGCTCGAAGGAAACGAGGCGCCGGCGGTCCTCGTCCCACAGGGCGAGCCGCACACATCGCAGGCTTTGCCGCAGCGTGACACGACTGATCTCGCGAAGCCGCGGATGGTTTTTCAGCACCTCGGGCAGCCGGTAGAACGGGATGCGGCTGGCGAGATGGTGCACGTGGTGCACCCCGATATTCGCAGTCAGCCAGCGCAGGGGAACGGGCAGATCGTAGTAGGAGCTGCCGTAAAGGGCCGTTTCGTGGAAGCTCCACCGGTCGTCGTGGGCCCAACGGGTATTCTCGAACTGATGCTGGACATAGAACAGCCAGACGCCGATCGCACCGGCGAGGACCGCGATCGGCAGATGGACGACAAGAAAGGTTCCCGCCCCCACCAGCGAGATCATCGCGGTGGCGAGAAGCACGATGGCCGCATTGGTGCCCATGGTGCTCAGCCAGGGCATCCATCCCGCGCGCATGAAACCGACGGGGACGCGATTGCTCAGCATGAAGAGGTAGATCGGCCCCAGACCGAACAGGACCAGCGGGTGCCGGTACAGGCGGTAGCGCAGGCGCTGAGACCGATCCAGGGCCTGGTATTCGCCTACGCTCAAGGTATGGATGCTGCCCACGCGCGAGCGATCCAGATTGCCGGAATGCGCGTGATGGAGGGCGTGGGTGTAACGCCAGAAATCGTAGGGCGTGAGCGTCAGCACGCCGAGTGCCCGTCCCACCCAGTCGTTGGCGCGCCGGGAGGGAAAGAAGGACCCGTGCCCGCAGTCATGCTGGATCATGAACAGGCGCACGAGAAACCCGGCTGCGGGCACGGCCAGCAACAGGCCGATCCAGTAGCCGGCATTCACGCTTGCCCAGGTCAGGAACCAGAAGACGCCGAACGGGATCACCGTGATGAACAGTTCGAAGACGCTGCGGGCGAGGTGCGGCGCACGATAGGCGGCCAGGGTGCGCTGCAAGGCACGGGGATCGACGGTGGTTTCGGGATGCGGTTCTTGCGGTTCCATCAGTGGACTCCGGAATGGGCTCGGCACCCGACCCCGGGCTTCGAGACCCATTGCCGGCGTGCCGGTTTCTGACACAGGGCCATCGGCCTCGATACCGAGGCCGGAAGGCTTACTACATACTGGACCCAAGCACCCTCGCTGTATGTTCGCTGCCGCACAATCGGCTCGAGACGCCGCGAGATGTTCGGGCCCAGGGTATTGCGGATTGCGATGGCCCACCACGCTTTCCCTGCATGCCGCAGCAGGCGTTCACACGGTTCGGCCAGGATAGGCCTCCCCATGTGCGGCCGTTTCTCCTGGCCGAATATCGAGGCGTCTCGCGGTGCTCCAGATGATCACGCGCGTTTCCCCCGACACCTGAAACCCACGACGATGCCTCCCCTGGAACAGACCTGTTCGCCCTCGGGTGAAGGCGCGATATCGAACAACGGCATCCATTGGTCGGGGGGAGATTGGCGCTTTGGCGCCTGCCCCTGCACCTCCGGCGCACCGGAGGCGCAGGAGTCTGACCATCAACTGTCGCCAGATTGGCGCTCGGTAT
>NZ_JAWLBP010000063.1:0-8329 GCF_041687595.1 Guyparkeria sp.
TTCTCGGCGGCGGCGTTCAACCACATCGCCGACCGCGAGATCGACGCGGAAATGGGCCGGACCAAGGCCCGGCCGCTGCCCACCGGCGACGTCTCGAGAAGCGCGGCGACCATTTTCGCCAGCCTGCTCGGCACGGCCTCGCTGGCCCTGCTGTGGTTCGCGGTCAACCCGCTCACCGCCGTGCTGACCCTGTTCACCCTGATCGGCTACGCCGTGATCTACACCCGCTATCTGAAGTGGATCGGGCCGCAGAACATCGTGCTGGGAGGGGCCTCGGGCGCGGCACCGGCCCTGCTGGGCTGGACCGCCGTCACCGGCGTGGTCGGTTGGGAGGCCATCGCCCTGTTCCTGATCATCTTCGTATGGACGCCGCCGCATTTCTGGCCGCTGGCGATCGCCCGGCGCGAGGAGTATGCCGCCGCCAAGGTGCCGATGATGCCGGTCACAAACGGCGTGGCCTACACCAAGCGCCACACCCTGGCCTATGCGATAGCCCTGCTGCCCGTGAGCCTGCTGCCGGTACTTGTGGGTATGAGCGGTCCGGTCTACCTGGTCGGTGCCACGCTGCTGGGTGGCAGTTTCATCCTGCGCGCCTGGCGGCTGCTGCACGTCGACAGCGACCAGCAGGCCATGAAGCTGTTCGGTTTCTCGATCACCTACCTGACCGCGCTGTTCGCCCTGATGCTGGCCGATCACTACCTGCCGCTCGGTTCCTTGCCAGCGGTGCTTGGTTGAACTGACCGCCTCGCTGGGGGGAGGAAATCATGACGCTGCCAACCATGCTCGAGCAGACCGTCGCCTTCCTCCAGCCGTACGACTTCTCACCAACGGTGCTGCTGGTCTGTATCGGCGCCGGCCTGCTCTACCAACGGGGCTGGCGCAAGGCAGGCGGCGGGCTGGGCCAGGCAGTGATGTTCTGGATCGGGCTGGTGGCGATGTATGTCGTGCTGCAGACCCAGTTCGACTACTACGGCCAGCACAGCTTCTTCATGCATCGCCTGCAGCACCTGGTGCTGCACCACGTCGCCCCGTTCCTGATCGCCGTCTCGGCGCCGGCCGCGATTCTCGGGGCCGGCCTGCCCGAGCGCATCCATCGTTACGTCGTGGCGCCGCTGCGGCGAAACTGGCTGCTGCGCCACCTCTACGCCGCGATCCAGGAGCCGCTGGTGGCGGGCGCGATCTTCGTCGGGCTGATCTACTTCTGGCTGATCCCGTCGGTGCACTTCTACGCCATGCTCAACGTGCCGCTCTACAACACCATGAACTGGGGCATGGCGATCGACGGGCTGCTGTTCTGGTGGATGATCTTCAACCTGCGCGCGCCGGGCGCGAGCGACATGCGCCACTACGGCTACCGCCTGCTAGTGCTGTTCCTGGTGATGTTTCCGCAGATCGCCCTCGGTGCCTACATCGCCCTGAGCGACCACGACCTGTTCGGCATCTACGCCGCCTGCGGCCGCATCCTGCCGATCACACCCCTGACGGACCAGGCGATCGGCGGGCTGCTCACCTGGGTTCCCGCGGCGATGATGAGCGTCGTCGGTGGACTGGTGCTGGTGCATCGATGGAACCGCCGGAGCCGTCACGTAGAGAAACCCGTTTCCCCAACCCTTGGCTGTGCGAGGTGAGATCGTGTCGCGATCCAAACATCTGATCCTTTGGCTACTTCCCCTGTTCCTGCTCGGTTGCAGCGGGGAGGCATCCAACCAGTGGCACGGCCACGACATCACCGGCGTCATGCCGGACCTCGAGTTCGACCTGACCGACCACACCGGCCAACCGGTCACCGCCGAAGACTACCGCGGCAAGGTCACCATGATGTTCTTCGGCTACACCAGCTGCCGGCACGTCTGCCCGGTCGCCCTCAGCAAGCTGGCCGACGCAACCCGGGAGCTGGGCGACCAGGCCGACAAGGTCGAGATCCTGTTCGTGGCGGTGGACCCCAAGCGCGACAAGAAGGTGCTCGACGACTACGTCACGAACTTCACCCCCGACCTGGTCGGCCTGACCGGCACCCAGAAGCAACTTAAAGCCGTGGCCAAGCGTTACCGCGTTGCATTCAGCTACGAAGAGCCGCGTGAGGACGGCTTTTACATCGTCAATCACAGCGGCGCGGTATTCGTCTTCGGCCCGCAGGGAAAGGTCCGCCTGCTGATCGACGAGCAGTCCAAGACCGCCAATATCACCGAGGATCTCCGGCGCCTGATCGAGCAATCATCCGGTTGATCCGGCTTAAGTCGACCTATCTCACTCTACGTCCTGCCTCGTCCGACATGTGGGGAAGGTCGAGCATCCCCAGAAGCGCTTGCCGACATTCGTGCCACGCTTGACCGTTCGTAACACCATTTCACTGCCGCATTTGGGGCAATGCCTCTCGGCGTTCGGATTGGCGCGTGCCTTCAGGTGGGCGACATGCTGGCGGTGCGTCGCGCGCGTCGGGGCGAGTCGACCGGACTCGATCGCGGCGATCGTGTCGCGCACCTGCGCATCACTCAGGACTAGCGTCTTGAAGGAGCGGATGTGACGCACGTATCCGCCACCACGGGTGACATTGGCCGGCATCGGAGTCTTGAAGCGACAGTCGCCGGTGAAGACAACCACGGAATGGATTGCGGCCTCAGGCAAGTCGAGCAGGGCCTCCAGCGCCTTGACGTGCTTGTAGTTCTGCCGGAGCGGGTTCTGGAAAGAGACGGTCTTGCGGTAGATCTTCTGGGTCCATTTCGGTTGCCGCTCACCGCCAAAGATCCATCCCCGCATGTGCTTGGTCTCGACCACGAACAGCCCGAACCGGGAGACGAAGACATGATCGATCTGCGTGGTGCCGTCCGGCGTGCGTACCGTCACGTTATGCAGCGCGTGATAGGTGCCGGACGGCAGACGAAACCAGGCGACGACCTTCACCCAGGACTCGCCCACCAGACCCTTGAACCACGGCGTCTTGAGCGCCCCAGCAATGAGGACAAGCGGGATCAGCCACCAGATCGCGCCGAGCGCATTGTCGAGTACAGAGAGGGAATCCATTACGCAGGTTCTCCGGGGAAATTCGATCTGCCGCTTCAGCGTTCCAGCCAGGCCTTCAGTTCCTCGGCGACGATGTCGACGAAGGCTCGCAGTTTGGGCGGCACGAAGCGCTGCCATGGATAGACGAGATGGATCGGGTCGGCCCTGGCGTGCCAGTCGGGCAGCACTCGGACCAGCCGGCCTGAGTCCACCTCCGCTCGGCAGTCGTATGTAGGCAGCAGCCCGATGCCGTCGCCGGCCAGCATCATCTCCCGCACCACACTGAAATCATTGACGATCACCCGTCCGTCCATCGGCACCGATAGCCGGGTGGTCGAATCGGAAAGCTGCCATTCCTCCCGGCCCAGCGAGGCGAACTGGACGCACTCGTGCTCAGCCAGGTCGTCGGGGTGCTTCAGTGGAGGCGCGGCTTGCAGATAGTCGGGGCTGGCAAACAGGGCCCAGCAGGCCATACCGCCCCCCTTGGCCACCAGGGATGAGTCTTTCAGCTCCCCCGCACGAATGGCCACGTCCAGGCCTTCCCCCACCAGGTCCACCAGGCGGTCGGTCAGAAACAGTTCGATCTCGATGCCCGGGTGGGCCTGGCGCACCCGACGGATGACGGCGGCCAACAGGGCATCGCCGAAGTCGGTCGGTGCCGTGACCCGCAAGAGCCCACAAGGTGCCTCGATTGTCGCGTTGACCGCCGCCTCGGCCTCGTTGAGGTGATCGAGGCCGACCGTCGCGTGGCGGTAGAAGAGCTCGCCGACGTCGGTGAGCTTGACCTGACGCGTGGTGCGCTGCAGCAGCGTGACGCCCAGCCGCTTCTCCAGGCGCGAGACCCGCTGGCTGACGGTGGACGTGGGCAGCCCCATCTGTCTCGCCGCGGCACTGAAGCCGCCGGCCTGCACCACCTTGACGAAGACCGCCGCCTCGTTGAAATCCATGTCGATTGTCCAGCCAGATGAAAAGTGTTTCCCGCATTTGCCGGCTAGTCGCCCGCCGCGGCGGCGCCTAGTGTGTTGGAAACAGCCAACGGGAGACCCCGATGAAAACAGTATCCCTGATCAAGCGCAGCAACGGCAGCCACTGGGTCGGCAACGGCTTCCCGGTGCGCAATATCTTCTCCTATCACGATCTCGCGCGCGAACTTTCGCCCTTCGTGCTGATGGACTACGCCGGTCCGGCCGACTTCGCGCCGACCGATGCCCGCCGCGGCGTCGGTGCCCACCCGCACCGCGGCTTCGAGACGGTGACCATCGTCTATGCCGGCGGCGTCTCGCACCGCGATTCCGGCGGGGGCGGCGGCTCCATCGGGCCCGGCGACGTGCAATGGATGACGGCCGGCTCCGGTGTGGAGCACGAGGAGTTTCACAGCCCCGAGTACGCCCGCCGTGGCGGGCCGTTCGAGATGGTGCAGCTGTGGGTCAACCTCCCCGCCAAGGACAAGATGACACCGCCGGCCTACCAGGGCATCACGGACGGCCGCATTCCCCGCGCCACGCTGCTCAACGGGGCCGGCACCGCCCGGATCATCGCCGGTGAATACGGTGACCGACAGGGGGCGGCGCGCACGTTCACCCCGATGAACGTCTGGGACCTGCGTCTGGCCGCCGGTCACGACGTGAACTTGCGTCTGCCCGAGGGACACACGGCCGCCCTTTTCGTCCTGCACGGCGAGATCCGCATCGATGAGCAGCGCGTCGGGACCGCGGAGCTCGCGATCATGGAGCGCAGCGGGACCGAACTCGCCTTTCAGGTCACCGACGAGGCCACGGTGTTGCTGTTGAGCGGCGAACCCATCGACGAGCCCATCGCAGCCCAAGGCCCCTTCGTCATGAACACCCAGGCCGAGATCACCCAAGCGATCCATGACTACCAGGCGGGCCGCTTCGGCCGGATCCCGGCAACCACTTGACCCACAACCCCACGAGGACAATGCCATGAGCACTCCCTACCCCCGACTCGACAAGAACGACGCCGCCGTCCTGCTGGTCGACCACCAGACCGGACTGGCCTCCCTGGTGCGGGACATCGAGCCCGACAAGTTCAAGAACAACGTCCTGGCCCTGGCCGACCTGGCGAAGTACTTCGAGCTGCCGACCATCCTGACCACCAGCTTCGAGACCGGCCCCAACGGCCCGCTGATGTCGGAACTCAAGGAGACGTTCCCCGAGGCGCCCTACATCGCCCGTCCGGGACAGATCAACGCCTGGGACAACGACGACTTCGTCGAGGCCGTTCGCGCCACCGGCAAGAAGCAGCTGATCGTCGCGGGCATCGTCACCGAGGTCTGCGTCGCCTTCCCGACGCTCTCCGCGCTGGCCGAGGACTTCGAGGTGTTCGTGGTGACCGATGCTTCCGGGACCTTCAACCCGGTCACGCGCGACGCCGCCTGGGACCGCATGTCCGCCGCCGGTGCCCAGCTGATGACCTGGTTCGGCGTGGCCTGCGAACTGCACCGCGACTGGCGCAACGACGTCGAGGGACTAGGCGCTCTGTTCGCCAGCCACATCCCCGACTACAAGCACCTGATCGAGAGCTACAACACCTTCCAGCCGACCGCCTGAGCGACCAGCCCGGTCGGAGCGAAGCCCGCATGAAAACAGGCCGACGTCGAGTGTGACGTCGGCCTGTTTGGCGTGAACGGTCGGGGGCCTGAAGAGCCCTCCCGGCAAAAAAGATCGCGGCCGCTCAGTCGCCGGAATGGGCACAGGCCCGACGCACCGCCTCGGCACGGGTGCTCACCCAGTCCTCGTCCTGTACCTCCCGCGCGACGCCCAGCTGCTCCAGGCGGCCGCGTGGTTGCTTCTGGATGCCCGAGACGATCACCCGCGAGCCGCGCTGGGCGGCGTCGTGCATGATGCGTTCGAGGATCAGCGCCGCACTCACGCCCAGGTGGGGCACGCCGGAAAGATCGATGATCAGCGTTTCGGTCCGGTCCAGCCGGTTCTGCTGTCGGGTCAGCGTCTGGGCGGCGCCGAAGATCAGCGGCCCGCTGAGATCGAGCAACGCGACCCGGCTGCCGGCCTCGCTGAGCAGGCGCTTCTCCTCCGACTCGAGGCCCTCGTAGTCGCTCTCGTCACCTCCTTCCGCACGACCGAGCACTCGGACGTGCTCCGATTGCAGGTCGGACAGGCGGCGGATGGTGAGGATATTGGCGACGAACAGGCCGATGCCCACGGCGGTGATCAGGTCGACGAACACGGTCATGGCGATGACGCCGTACATGATCAGCGCGCCGCGCATCGACAGCTTGTGGGCGCGGCGCAAAAAGCCCCAGTCGATGATGTCGATGCCCACCTTGATGGCGATGCCGGCGAGGATCGCCTTGGGGATGTCCTCGACCAGCCCGCTGGCACCGAAGACCACCACCCCCAGCACCCCGGCGCGCACCAGACCGGCCAGCGCCGTGCGCGCGCCGGTCTGGATGTTCACCACCGTGCCCATGGTCGCGCCCGCGCCCGGCAGGCCGCCGAACATGCCGGAGGCGAGGTTGCCGAGGCCCTGCCCCACCAGCTCCTTGTCGGAGTTGTGCTCCTTGCGCGTCAGGCTGTCGGCGATCACCGATGTCAGTAGCGCGTCGATGGAGCCGAGCATGGCCAGCACCAGGGCGTTGATCACCATGGTGGTCCACTCGTCGGCGGAGAACGTGGGAATCTGGATCGACGGCAGCCCGGAGGGAATCTCGCCGATGGCTCGGTATTCACCGCTGCCGATGAACCACACCGCCAGGACCGTGCCCACCACCAATGCCAGCAGCTGCGGCGGCATGAAGCGCTGCCAAGCCTTGGGCATCAGGAAGAGAATGCCCAGCGCCACCATCCCCAGGAGCAGCTCGCCGGCCTTTACCTCGGCGAACAGCCCCGGCAGGGCCTGCAACGAGCCCAGCACCCCGCCACCGGGCGAGGCATGCCCGAGCAGGCCGGGCAGCTGTATGATGATCAGGATCAGGCCGATCCCGGACATGAAGCCCGAGATCACCGTGTAGGGCATCAGCGTGACGTAGCGCCCCAGCTTGAGGATGCCGAACACCACCTGGAAGATGCCGGCGAGCATGACCGTGGTGAAGGCCATCGCCATGGCGTTCTCCGCGACCATCCCCGTCTCCGGGTCGGGCACCATCAGCGCCACGATCACCGCCGTGAACACCACCGTCATCGGCCCGGTCGGCTCGGAGATCAGCGTCGGCGTGCCGCCGAACAGCGCGGCGAACAGCCCCACCAGCACCGCGCCGTAGAGCCCCGCCTCGGCGCCCGCGCCCGAGGCCACGCCAAACGCCAGTGCCATCGGCAGGGCCACGACCGCCGCCGTGACGCCACCGAAGACGTCACCCTTGAGATTGCCGAAACCTATCTCGTTGAATAGCCGCATCAGTCCGCCCGTCCCGAGCCTCGATTACAAAGGCCGGCGAGCATACCAATCGCCGACTTGCCTATAAATTGGATTTATCCATAACCACCATAGATTCCAGGCTATGGTAGGCCGGCATGCTGCCTGTCGCAGAGGCAGGGGTACGGAGCCGCCGACTCGGAGCGGATATCGATGGAGTCGTCAAAGAACAGGCCAGCGACACGGTTGCCGGCCGCCGTGGACATGACCGCGCCGAGGGTCAGGCCAACAGGCCGGCACGACGCGCTGCGGCCTCCAGGATCATGCGCCAGAGCGTGCTGTAGTCGTATCCGGCGTAGCTCGCCATGAGCGCCATCTTGCCGTCCCAGCTCCAGGTGGGGTTGTAGTTGGCGTCGAGCAGACGCGGCACGCCATCGATGCCGGCGCGGAAGTCGAACCGCGCGTAGTCGCGGCAGCCAAGGCGCTGGAACAGCCGCACGGTGTGGTCCACCAGTTGAGCGTGAGTGACGTCGTCGATGTCCGCGCGCCGGAATTCCAGCTCCTGCCAGTAGGGGGATTCCGGATCGGCCTTGGAGCCGTAGGACAGGATCGGTGGCAGCCCGGGGTCCAGATGGCTGTAGTCGATCTCGAGCGGCGGCAGGACGGTGAAGTCGCCCGGGTTGCCGATCAGGCCCACCGTGTACTCGGTGCCGGTCAGGAAATCCTGGATCAGGGCCTGCGGGCGGTCGAGCTCGGCCCGCAGCCGCTCGAGGTAGGCCAGGGCCTCGGCGTCGTTGTGCACCACGCAGTCGCGGGTGATCCCGACACTGCCGTCGGCCGCGTTCGGCTTGATCAGCGCGGGGTAGAGCTCGGGCAGCACCGGCGGGTCGGCGGTGAGGTCGACGAAGGTTTCATTGGGCACCGGAATCCCGATCCCCATCGCCAGCGCACGCACCATCGACTTGTCGGTGCTCAGTCCCATGGAGAATGAGCCCGC
>NZ_JAWLBP010000064.1:0-7566 GCF_041687595.1 Guyparkeria sp.
CTCGCGCTCGATGTGCGCGGTGTCGGCCATGTCCTGGACCTTGACCACGTCGATCAGCTTGTTGAGCTGCTTGACGATCTGTTCGATCACCTGCTCGTCGCCGCTGGTCACCAGCGTCAGCCGCGAGAGGGATTCGTCGTGGGTCGGCGCTACGCAGAGCGACTCGATGTTGTAGCCGCGCGCCGAGAACAGGCCGGCGACCCGCGAGAGCGCCCCGGCCTCGTTTTCCATCAGGATCGAGATGATGTGTCGCATGTCAGGCCGTCCTCACAGCAGGATCATTTCGTTGAGGCCCGCACCGGCGGGAACCATCGGGTAGACGTTCTCTTCCGGATCGGTCTGGAAGTCCATGAAGACCAGTCGGTCCTTCATGGCGAACGCCTCCCGGAGCGCGCCCTCGACGTCGGACGGCTTCTCGATGCGCATGCCGACGTGACCGTAGGACTCGGCGAGCTTGACGAAATCCGGCAGGGACTCCATGTAGCTCATCGCGTAGCGGCCCGAGTAGAAGAACTCCTGCCACTGGCGGACCATGCCGAGATAACCGTTGTTGAGGCTGACGATCTTCACCGGCAGGTGGTACTGCAGCGCGGTTGACAGCTCCTGGCTGCACATCTGGATACTGCCCTCGCCCGTGACGCAGGCGACCTCCTCGTCGGGGAAGGCCCACTTGGCGCCCAGCGCGGCCGGCAGGCCGAAACCCATCGTGCCCAGGCCACCCGAGTTGATCCAGCGATGCGGCTTGTTGAAGCCGTAGTACTGCGCCGCCCACATCTGGTGCTGGCCGACGTCGGAGGTGACGAACGCGTCACCGCCGGTGACCTCCCACAGCTTCTGCACCACGTACTGGGGCTTGATGATCTCGTCGGACCACTTGTAGTCGAGGCACTTCATGCCACGCCACTGTTCGATCTGGTCCCACCAGGACTCGAGTTCCTTGGTCTTCTTCGCGCCGCCGGCCTGGTTGACCAGTTCGATCATCTCGGTGAGCACCGACTTGACCGCGCCGACGATCGGCACATCGACGATCACGTTCTTGGAGATCGACGACGGGTCGATGTCGACATGAACGATCTTCGCGTGCGGACAGAACTTGGACAGATCCCCCGTGACGCGGTCATCGAAGCGCGCACCGATGGCGATCAGGACATCGCAGTGATGCATGCCCATGTTCGCCTCGTAGGTGCCGTGCATGCCGAGCATGCCCAGGAACTGCTTGTCGTTCGCCGGGTAGGCGCCCAGCCCCATCAGCGTCTGCGTGATCGGGTAACCGAGCTTTTGCGTGAAGTGGGTCAGCTCGTCGGCCGCGCGGCCGAGGATGACGCCGCCACCGGTGTAGATCATCGGGCGCTCGGCGTTGACGATCAGGTCGACCGCCTTGCGGATCTGCCCGGAATGCCCCTTTTCGGTGGGCTGGTAGGAGCGCATCGCGACCTTTTCCGGGTACTCGAACGGCACCTTGACCTTCGGATCGGTGACATCCTTGGGGATATCGACCACGACCGGACCCGGCCGGCCGGTGGTCGCGACGTAGAAGGCCTTCTTGATGGTCTCGGCCATGTCGCGCACGTCCTTGACCATGAAGTTGTGCTTCACGCAGGGGCGGGTGATGCCGACGTTGTCGACCTCCTGGAAGGCGTCGTTGCCGATCAGCGCGCTGTGAACCTGGCCGGTGAAGACCACCAGCGGAATCGAATCCATGTGCGCGGTGGCGATGCCGGTGACCGCGTTGGTCGCGCCGGGACCGGAGGTAACCAGCACCACGCCCGGCCGGCCCGTGGCGCGGGCATAGCCGTCGGCCATGTGCACCGCACCTTGCTCGTGGCGCACCAGCACATGATTCACGTCTTCCTGCTGGTAAAGGGCATCATAGATGTGAAGGACCGCCCCACCGGGATAGCCGAAGACCGTATCGACACCCTCGGCCTTGAGGCACTCAACCAGGATTTCACCGCCGGACAATTCCACGAGAGCATTCACCTCGATATAACGCGTTTATCTCATATAAATCCTGTGACTAGCCCGGCAGGGAGAAATTCCGCAAGGCAGCCACGCGACTCCGGGGAAACCGTCCCCGCACCCGGGCAACGCCCCGGATGGTCGTCCTGTGGAACCATTGAGTTTGCTTGACGCAAAAGAGTGCAACGCGATCAACGCAGCCCATGACGACGGCAGCCCGCCGACCCGGTGAGATCGTCACCGGCCAGACAGGCTGCCATCAACCGCAATTGGGCCCGATGGGGCTCGGCGGTCTCAATCGTAGACGGGATAATATAACGCGTTATCTGGCTGATTTCACCATCATCGACGGCGAATGTGCATCCCGGCCGACGGACGCGACCGAAATGCCCGCCAGGACCGGCCGGTCAGAAGGTGCCGAACCCGCCGGAGGACCCCTCGTCGCTGTAGACCTTGCCGTCGACCACGTCGAGCAGCAGCGCGTTGATCGCGCCGGGGGCCGAACGCAGCTTGAAGAAGGAGGCACCGTCGCCCATCATCGGCAGGTCCGGGAAGAACAGCGCCATGCGGAAGCGCAGGTTCAGCGTCTCGGCGGAGCTGCCGTCCAGCAGGATCGGATAGGGCAGGAAGGCATAACCCCGCGGGACCTCGAGATCCACGGCCTCAATCAGCGCCGCCCCGTTCGCATTCGCATTGTCCGACTTCAGGGCCACCCCGAACAGCATCTGCTCCTTGCCCGGGATGCGGACGCGGTAGACCAGTTCGACACCCAGGTTCCCGTCAGCAGCCCGCTCGGCGATCTGTTTCTGTCCCCGGGCAAAGGAGCCCAGCTCCCCGAGGTCCACCGGATCGCGGAACGTCTCCAGGCCGAAGCCGTACTGGTATGTCCTGAGGTTGGCTTCCGAGATCGGTTCGGCACCGAAATACCCGGTGGCGCCCAGCGCACCGGCGAGGGCCTGGAAGACCGGCTCGTTGTCGCCTTCGAGGCGGTAGCCGTGCGCCACGTAACGCGGATCCTGATAGGACACATGGACTGTCTCCCCGTCCTGCTCCAGGGCGACACTCAGCACGGCACCGTAGCCACCGCGGTCGCTCCTGGCCGCCGTGGCCAGCAACGCGTCACTGGTGACCACGAGCACGCGCACGCCCTCGGTGGGCGCATAGTCCCCCACGACCTCGAACCCACCGGCGGCGAGTTGCTCACCAGCAGAGGCGGCAGCCGCTTCCAGCGAGGCACCGAGCGGCGTCCCCTCGACAAAGGGTTGGAATTCGGCCCGCACGAGGCCGGAGAACAACAGACCCAGGCAGACCAGCCCGGCGGCCATCAGACGAATCGCTTGACTCTTCCCCATGGTGGAATCACTCCTTTGTGAATCTCTTTGGTCGTCGTTGTCATTACTTGATTATTGTTGTCGACAATTCCAAAGATACGCCACAACAGGAGCTTACGCACCCACAAAGGATCCTGACCCCGAATCACGAGATGCCAGGTGCAAGAAAGCCGGCTTTTCAGCCGGCTTCACTCGTCATTCGCCGCGGATCAGCTCGATCCGTAACACGTCCCCCTGCCACTCGAGAGACGCCAATCGGTGCCCCGCGCGTTCGCTGTAGGCACGAAAATCACTTTCGGCGCCTCGATCCGTCGCGTAGACGACCACCGGCTGCCCCGGCTCTGCCGTCGCCACGGCCTTGCGGGCCTTGAGCAGCGGCATGGGACAGGAAAGCCCGCGGGCATCGACCTCGACGGGTTGCTTCTCGCTCATGACCTTGCCTCCGCGAAAACCGGGATCACCTCACTCACCGGGCGGAACCAGCGGCAGGCCGGCACCCGCCCACTGCAGGATCCCGCCTTCCAGGTTGTAGACGTTGCCCACACCCTGCTGGATCAGGAACTGGCAGGCCTGCGCCGAGCGCGCCCCGCTGTGGCAGTAGATGACCACGTCCTTCTCGCGGCGGAACCGATCGACATTCAGCGGCACCATGTGCAGCGGCACGAGTTCCGCCCCCTCGATCACCCCGCGATCAGTTTCCGCCGGACCACGCACGTCGAACAGATCGACCTCGCCGAGCCTGTCGCGAAGTTCGTCCGCGCCGATGGTTCCGTAAGCTGCCATAATCCTCTCCAAACTGATCCGGTGGGCATGAGAGACTCAAGTTTAGCGGCGAGCCTCCCGCCTCGTCCATAATGGCAAGTCCGCCGGACGGCCCTTCGGGAAACCCGACACCATCTCCCCGGTCAAATCCAACATCCACCCTCCACACCGCGACGCAATGCTCCGAGCCACCCTCCTTTTCCTGGTCCTCGTCCTGGCCGCCACGCCCGCGCGCGCGATTGGCGACAGCCTGCCGGACCTGGGCAACCCGGTGGACACCGTGCTGTCCCCTGCCCAGGAGCGGCAGATCGGCGCGGAGGTATTCTCCCAACTCAGGGAACGCGGCGGCGTGGTCGAGGATGCGCTGATCGACTCCTACCTCAACGACCTGGGCATCCGCCTGGTCTCGTCGAGCCCCGGCTCCCCGTTCGCGCCGAATCTGGTGGTGGTCGACAACCCCACCATCAACGCCTTCACGGTCCCTGGTGGCCATATCGCGGTCTTTTCCGGGCTGATGCTGACCGCCGAGAACGAAAGCGAACTGGCCGGCGTCATCGCCCACGAGATCGCCCACTCCACGCAGCGCCACATCGCCCAGCGGGTGGCGGCACAGACGGGCAACAGCATGACGGCGGTCGCCGGTTTCATCGCCGGCATCCTGCTCGGCGCGGTGGACCCGCAGCTCGGGGCCGCCGTGGCCACCGCCGGCATCGCCGGGGCGGCACAGAGCTCCATCAACTACACCCGCATGCACGAGCGCGAGGCCGACCGCATCGCACTGGACACGCTGACACGCGCCGGGGTCGACCCGCAGGGCATGGTGAGCTTCTTCGAGAAGCTCCAGCGCCGCGCCGGGGCCGATCCGGGCCGGCAGTTCGAGTTCCTGCGCACCCACCCCATGAACGCCGAGCGGATCAGTGCCATCAAGGACCGACTGGAAAGCCTGCCGCCAACCACAACCCATCCCGACAGCCATTCGTTCCGGCTGGCACGAGCGCGGCTGGCCGCCCTGGTCGGCAATACCGGCATGCCCCTCGCCGAGGAAAGCGATCGCCAGTATCGCCGGGCCATCGTCGCCCGGCGCGCCGGCAACCCCCGGGAGGCGGCCCGTCTCCTCAGTCCCCTTTACAAGCAGGACACCAGCAACCTCTGGTACGCGCTGCCGCTGGCCCGGGCATTGAACGACAGCGGCGAGACGGAGCGTGCCGACCGCATACTCAAGGATCTGATCGAACTCTATCCCAGCGACGCCACCCTGATGCGGGTGCGCATCAAGTGGATGCTCGACCGCGGCGAAACCGACTCGGCCTACCAGGCTGCCCGCTCGGCGGTGGAGGCAAGCCCGAAAGACCCCACCGCCGCCCTCGCGATGGCCGAGGCCGCCAATGCCAGCGGGCGGGCACTGGAGCACCACGAGCAGCTCGGTCGCTATTTCCTGCTTCAAGGCAACCTGGCGGCCGCCCACCAGGAACTGGAAACCGCCTATACCTACACGGTCGACCGACCGCGAGCCCGATTGCGGATCGAATCGACCCTCGAGGACATCGAGCGACGCGCCGGCCAGAAACGCGAGGAGTGACCCAAACCCTCGCGTCCCTCCAATGGGGGGTCAAAATACCCGCGATCCGACCAGATGCCCCACCCTCGACGTGCTCCCGCCCCGATCACGGAAGGACCTCTCTCGTTGCGTGCTGACAACACTCCTCCGCCGGAGGCCCTGCCGCTTGCCGATCCGTTCGCCAAGTCTCATTCCGGCATTCTTCTGCCCGGACGTTCCACGCGAAATCCCGCAATAGCGCGAACAGCGGATCGAAACTGAAAAGATTTGCCGCCATTCCAGTGGCTTGGAGAAAAAACCCCGGATTACCAAAAATCGGGGCACAAATGCCGCCACGACGCAGTCCGGGCGCGTTCGGAATTTCATCAAACGCTAATAATCAATCCATCATGTCACCATAAATTATTTTTTATTGTCTCGACTGTTCAGGTCACTAAAGTGGAGGGCGTCGATTCGATGAATGAGACAACTCACCAAGGCATCTCGGCGCATAGACGCGACCGCAGAGGAGGATAACAATGAAGAAGTTCACATCCGTGTTCACCACGGCAGGCGCCGCCGCACTGCTCGCGGCCGGCATGAGTTTCTCGGGTGCTGCCATGGCGCAGGGCGACGAAGGCCTGTCCGATTCGGCGAAGGCAGGCAAGGAAATCGCCTTCGGCCGCGGCGCGGGCAACTGCCTGGCCTGCCACCAGATACAGGGCGGCAACCTGGCCGGCAACATCGGCCCGGCCCTGATCGCCATGAAGGCACGCTATCCGGAACGTGAAGATCTGAAGGCCGTCATCTACGACGCTCGCGACAAGTTCGGCGCGCAGACCATCATGCCGCCGTTCGGGGCCAACAACATCCTGAACGACGAGGAAATCGAGAACATCGTCGACTTCCTCTACACCCTGTAAGGGCTTCAGGACCAGACAACCAAAGACCCGAATCACGAGGAGATACTCATAATGAAACGCCTGATCTCTAGCATGATCGCTGCCAGCGTACTGGCCACCGGCGGCGCCTACGCGGCCGACCCGGCCAACCCGTCGGATCCGGAAGAATTCCGCGAGATGATGGTGGACTTCTACGCGGAGCGGTACCCGGACGTACCCTTCGAGGACTACAACATGGGCGTCTACGCCATCGATGAAGATGCGCGCGCCCAGTGGGAGGAAATGACGATCTTCCCGGAAACGGACCAGTACGTCGCTGCCGGTCAGGAGCTGTGGGAAGAGTACCGCCTGCCGAATGGCAAGCCGCTGTCCTCCTGCCTGGGCGAGGCCAAGGGCCTGCGCGCCAAGTACCCGTACTACAACGAGAAGGACGATGAAGTCCACAGCCTCGGCCTGGACATCATCAACTGCCAGAAGAACGCCGGCGAAGACCCGGAGAAGGTCTGGGACCCGAAGAACAACTACAAGAAGCTGGCCAACGTGCTGGCCTACCTGGCCAGTGAGTCGGCCGGCATGACCAATCAGGTCAACGTCGACAGCGAAGGCGCCAAGAAGGCCTTCAACCGCGGCAAGGAAGCCTGGTTCCGTCGTACCGGTCGCCTGGACAACTCCTGCGCCGACTGTCACCAGTACCACGGCGGCAAGTACGTGCGTGCCGAGCACCTGCACATGAACGTGGGCAACACCACCCACTTCCCGCTGTTCCGCTACAGCAAGGGCAGCATGTTCACGATCCACAAGCGTATCTACGGCTGCATCCGTGATACCGGCACCGTACCGCCGGCACAGTACTCGGAGTACTCCCGCGACCTCGAGTTCTTCATGTCCTACGTGGACAATGGTCTGGAACTCAACGGCCCGGGCACCCGCAAGTAAGCAGCCCATGACTGGACGAGAAAAAGCAGGCTTCGGCCTGCTTTTTTTTTGCACCGAGGTCGAGGAACATCCGGGCCGATCACCCCTCTCCCCGTGGCGACAAGGCCACCCTGCCAGAGGCCGCTCCCCAAGCCCGACA